>CANPZA010000057.1 GCA_947588915.1 uncultured Clostridia bacterium | reverse complement strand
GAAGACCTTTTAGTTTATGACATTCAGAAAGAGAATATTTTCTCATATTGATTACTTTATATACATAAGAAATAGTAATTCTATTATTTATTTTTGGGCCAATACAAAATCCATCACATAAATATTTTAATATATTGATTTCTTTTTCTTTATTGTTAGAAAGAAAAGCATAATAGCTATTATAAAGACCATCATATCCAATATTTTTTTCTATTCCAGAAAATACTCTTTTTGATTTTTCAAAATCTGTTTTAATATAAATAATATTATCTAAAAAGTTTGGTATATAATCTTCTTGTTGAAAAATTTTTTGTGGTAAGGTCTTATTTGAATAAGTATCGAAAACAATTGTTAAAAATCCCTCGAAAGTGCCATCATACAAATAAGTTTTATTTATAAGTTTCCAGTTAGACATTTTATTTTATCCTCCTTAGAAGGAAGTAAGTCATCAAAAATAGATAATTGTTTAAAACTCTTATTTGGAAAAGTTTCATACCTTTCTTGATATATTAAGTTTGTTTCAATGAAATTAGGTTCAAAATGATAAATCTTATCAAAATATTTTCCTTTACAAGTAATAAAATATTTTGCTCTTTTTAAAACAACACCAAGTTTTTTTAAAGAAGTAAAATCTAGCAAAAACTCACGCCTAGCCTTAATTATTTTTTTAGCAGAGATAATTCCAATGCCTGGAATTCTAAGAAGCGAAAAATAATCTGCTGTATTTATTTCAATTGGAAATTTATCTATATTTCTTAAAGCCCAATCACATTTGGGGTCTAACATATGATTAAAATTAGGATGAGTATCATTTAATAATTCATCAGCTTTAAATCCATAAAATCTAAGTAACCAATCTGCTTGATATAGTCGATTTTCACGAAGTAAAGGAGGAGATTCTAAAGTTGGCAGGTTTTTATCTTGGTTTACACTTACATATGCAGAATAATAAACTCTTTTTAAATTTAGTTTATTATATAGACCTTCTGAAAGTTTTAGGATTTTTAAATCACTTTCTGGTGTTGCACCAACAATTAGTTGAGTGGTTTGACCTGCTGGAACAAATTTTGGCTTAAATTTACTTTTATCTAATTTATTAATTTTAATATTTTTAGATACATAGTTCATAGGCTCTAAAATACCATTTTTTTCTTTTTGTGGTGCAAGTAGTTTTAAACTATCATTTGATGGAAGTTCTATATTAATGCTAAGCCTATCTACTAAAATGCCTAATTTAGCAATTAATTCACGACTACAACCGAGGAATAGTTTTACAATGAATATATCCATTAAAGTTATATTCATTTCTTAAAATAGAGACAGTTTTTACTAACATCTCCATAGTATAGTCAGGAGATTTAATAACAGCAGAGCTTAAGAAAAGACCTTCTATGTAATTTCTTTTATAGAAATTAATAGTTAAATCAGCAATTTCTTGAGGGGTGAAAGTGGCCCTTTTTACATTATTAGAACATCTATTAATACAATATTTACAATCATACATACAAGAATTACTAAATAATATTTTAAGAAGAGAAATGCATCTACCATCTGAACCCCAACTATGACATATGCCAGATACATTTCCATTTCCAATTCCATTTGTTTGATTTTTTCTATTACTTCCGACTAGAGCTACAAGATGCATCATATTTTGCGGAGTCTGCTAAAATCTTTAATTTATCAAATATTTCCATATATTTATCACCACATATCCAAACATTTGTACTTATTATAGCATATTAAAATAAAAAGTCAAACATTTTTTCGATATTTTATTAAAAATGTATTATGTATTAAATTTTAAATTAGTAATTGTTATAAATAGAAAATTTCTTAAAGTTTGATATATGAACTTTTAATAAGTTTTACGGGCTGAAATAAAAAATAAAAACTGCTTGACAAAAAGGTGAAGTTATAATAACATATAAACATAATCAAAAGTGAAAGTAATAGTAAAACATTGAAAAATAGAAAAGCGAAAAAATGAATGTATACAATTATTTTGAGTAGTTAATAATAAAATTAAAAATAATGATACAAAGTAAAAATAAAACGAAACAAAAGAAATAAAACTAAAAGTGATAATTAATAAACTAAAGATAGGAGGAAAATAAATGATAAAATTAAAATCCAATTCTAATAGGGGTATAACATTAATTGCACTTGTAATAACAATTATCGTTCTTTTAATATTAGCAGGGATAACAATAGGAATGCTATTTGGAGAAAATGGAATAATAACTAAGGCAATAAAAGCAAAAGAAGAAACAGAAATAGCAAAAGAAAAAGAAGCTGTTGAACTAGCAGTTTTAGCATTAAAGGATGATGTGATGAATGAAGAAACATTAAAAGAACAAGTAGATAAAGCGGGAAATACAAATGTAGAAGTAAAAGATATAGGAGAGGGAGAATATCTAGTAATATTTCCAAGTAAGAGAGCATATGAAGTAGATAAAGATGGTAAAGTAACATATGTAGGAAAGAATAATGAAATAATAATAAGGGCAGATAAAGAAAGTGATTTAACTGTAAAACAAGTACAGGAAGTAGAAATAACGGCAATAAACTTAAAGGTAGAAGAAAATGAAAGTATGACAATAAAATATTACTGGAGTACAAGTAATACCGAAAAACCAGAAGCTTCAAAATATGAAACAGCAGAGTCAACAGGAACAAACTATAAACAAAAAGCAACAATAATGAGTGTAAATCAGCCAACAGGATATTATTATTTGTGGGTAAAAGTACAAGTAGGAACAAAAGAAGAAGAGAAAATATTTGGACAATATTATATAAGAGAATATACGACATTAGTAAATGCATTAAATGATAATTATGGAGAAGCAGGATTCTTAGGAAATACAGATATACAAAGAAAAAATATAAAAAGTGTAACTATAACAAATTCAACAGAAGGACACAAAGCAGGAGTAGAAAATTGTTGGGATGTATCAACAACAAAAAAAGGATATATATTGGCATGGTATACAGAAGAAGTGGTAGGAGAAGAAACATATTATAATGTAACAATAGGAAGTGATGGAGGAAAAGTAGTAGCAAATGAAGATTCAGCATATTTATTTAGAAACATCGGAAACAATGTAAATGGAGAAGTAAAAATAGAAGGTTTAAAAAATTTAGATACAAGTAATGTAATCGATATGAGTACTATGTTTTATGAATGTAAGCAATTAAAAAAACTAGATGTAAGTGGTTTTAATACAAGCAAAGTAACAAAAATGGATACTATGTTTTATGGATGTAGTAGCTTAACAAGTTTAAATTTGGGTAGCTTTGATACAAGCTGTGTAACGAGTATGGTGAGTATGTTTTATAAATGTAGTCAGTTAACAAGTTTGGATATAAGTAGTTTTGATACAAGTAAAGTAAAAAATATGAGATGGATGTTTTTAGGTGATGGAAACTTAACAGAGTTAGATATGAGTAATTTTGAAACCAGTGAAGTAACTGATATGTCAAACATGTTTCAAGGTGGCACAAATTTAAAAAAAATAAAAATAAATCATGAAAAATTTGATACAAGTAATGTAACAAATATGTATGAGATGTTTAGAGGATCTAATCAATTAGATATTGCAGAAATAATAAGTAGTTTTAATACAAGCAGTGTAACAAATATGGGAGCTATGTTTAGAGATTGTACTCAATTAACAACTTTAGATTTAAGAAACTTTGATACAAGCGAAGTAACAAATATGGGAGCGATGTTTTATGGATGTAGTCAATTAGTAACTTTAAATGTAAGTAGTTTTGATACAAGCAAAGTGACAAATATGAGTTCTATGTTTTTGGGCAACAAAAATTTAATAGAGTTAGATATAAGTAATTTTAAAACCAGTGAAGTAACAACTATGGCATCCATGTTTGAATATTGTACAAATTTAAAAAAGATAAAAATAGATTCTGAAAAATTTGATACAAGTAAAGTAGAAAATATGTCTGTGATGTTTAGAGGATGTACAAATCTACTAGATATAGATGTAAGTAAATTTAATACAAAGAGTGTAACTGATATGAGATATATGTTCTTAAACTGTTCAGTTTTAACAAGTTTAGATTTAAGAAAATGGGAAATAAATGAAGAATTATCATATACAGATATGTTTAAGGGACTATCAAAAAATATAACAATATATGTTAGCACAGAAGAAATGAAAAAATGGGTATCAAATGCAGCAGGAGATTCATTATTAGAAAGCAATATTAAAATAATTGAAATTAGTAAAGAAACGCAAAAAGTATTTTTTGAGTATATATAATACTTTGTGTAAAGTTTAAAAATAAACCTTCTTATGAAAAAATAAAAATGTCATAAGGAGGTTTTAAATAATTATTTCAGTAAAAACAGAATAACTTAGTTTATTTTATTAAGTGAATAGTTAATATTTTGTTTGAAAAATTTGATATACCTGTTATTTGCCAAATGTAAGGTCTTTTCTATAACGAAGAAAAGATTTTCTCTTTATAAATTTAGAAAAATCAGCTGAATTGTTTCCTTTAAACTTTGTTTTATCTAAAAGAAAAGAATGAGTTCTATCAATGTATAAATAAAAGAAATCATTTGTTTCATAAACTTTGTATAATTTATAATATTTAAGTTTTGAAATTTGTTTAGAATCTTCACAAGTATAAAATTTTTCATAAAACTTAAAAGTAAAAGACTTTTCTTTTTGAATTTTCTCGCTATTATATTCTTTTGTAACTTCTTCAATAGGATGTAAATATCTCCAAAGCACAAATAAGCTTAGTGCAAAACAAAATAAAATAGCAATAGTAAAATTATGATATTGTACTTGAACTGTTATACAAAAAAGTATTAAAGCAATTACAATAACATTATATAAAATATAAGTAAATCTATATTTTTTTCTATGAAAACCAAGAAAAGTATCATATACATCTTTAGAATATTTAGTTGTATTTTTAAATAATAACTTCAAAATATATCACCAATAAAATTATAACATATATTTATAAAAAACAAAATAAATAATTGTATCAAATAGGATATGTAGTAAGATTAAAAAATCTTTATTAATTATATAAAATATTAAAAAAAAGGAACAAATAAAATAAATAACTAATATAATTTAAGTATTAGGAGTGGTATTTATGGCATTTTCAGATAGAGAATTACTAGCAAGAATAATACAATGTGAAGCACGGCGGAGAAGGAGATAATCGGGATGAAAGCAGTTGCGACAGTAACTTTAAATAGAGTAAATATATCAGATGGAGAATATGCAAGAATTTCACAAGGTGGAAATATAAGAAACATTATATTCCAACCAGGACAATTTGACTGTGCAACAGAAACAATAAGAAATATGTATAATTCACAAAACATTTATAATATGAATCCCACAGAAATTCATTATTATATTGCAGATTGGGCATTATCTGGAAATAAATTAAACGAAATAGGAGAATGCCTATGGTATTTAAATCCATTTAAGCCAAATTGTAGTCAGACTTTTCCAAGTAATGGATCACGGAACATTTCATACAAGACTTGGAAAACATTGTTTTTATAGACCAACTGCTAAATATGCTCAAACTTAAAATATTAATATAAAGGGGGAATTTCTATGCCAAATAGCAAAGAAGAACAAAATACAAAAGAAACAAGACAGGTAGATATAAATCAAAATTCACCTGAAATTTTAACAAATTCTATTTACACACCAGCATTTTTAAGAGAATACATAGGTAGACTAATGAGAGTAGAATTTCTTATTGGTACTAATAATTTAGTAGATAGAATTGGAATTTTAGCAGATGTAGGAGCAAGCTATATTTTACTTCGTTCACTTGAAAATGATAGCTTAGTGTATTGTGATATTTATTCAATAAAATTCGTAACAATTTCAACAACAGGAATGTATGGCGGGCAAAGAGTTACAAATAACAATAATGGATATAATTATTATTAAATAAAACATTGTATATTTCGTTTTCTAATGCTATAATATAAAAAAATATAAAGGAAAATTAGTATGAAATATGTAAAAATAATAAATACTAAAATAGGAAAAATTACTATTATAGAAGAAGATGAAAAAATAATTGGAATAAGAATAAATGAGGAATTAGAAAAAAACTTCGTTTTAAAAGAAACAAAATTATTAAAAGAAACAGCAAACCAATTACAAGAATATTTTTGTGGAACGCGAAAAAAGTTTGATGTACCTTTAAATCCAAAAGGTACAAACTTTATGAAAAAAGTATGGACAAGTTTAACAAAAATTCCTTATGGAGAAGTAAGAACATATAAACAAATAGCTGAAAATATAGATAATCCAAAAGCATCAAGAGCAGTAGGTATGGCAAATAATAAAAATCCTATACCAATTATAATACCATGTCACAGAGTAATTGGTAGTAATGGAAGTTTAGTAGGATATGCTTTAGGTTTAGATATAAAAAAATTTTTATTAGAATTGGAGAATAAAAATGTATGATGTAATAATTATAGGTGGAGGACCAGCTCGGAATATCTTCAAGCTTATATACGGTCAGAGCAAACTTAAAAACATTAATTTTATATCAAGAAAATTCGAATCTAAACAAAACAGACAAAATAGAAAACTATTATGGATTCGAAAAAGGAATTGATGGAAAAAAATTATATAATGAAGGATTAAAACAAGCACAAAACTTAGGAGTAAACTTAAAAAAAGAAGAAGTCATAAATATAAAGCAAAATGAAAAAGAATTTGAAATTATAACTGATAAAGAAAAATACTTTGCAAAAGCAGTAATATTTGCAACTGGTAGTAAAAAAGCAAAACCTAATATAAAAGGAATAGAAAAATTTGAAGGAAGAGGAATAAGCTATTGTGCAATATGTGATGGATTTTTCTACAAAAACAAAAATGTAGGAGTTATTGGAAATGGAAAATATGCTATATCAGAAATAAATGACTTGAAAAATATAACCAATGATATAATATTACTTACAAATGGAGAAAAATTGGATGAAATTAAAATTGACAATATACAAATAAATACAAATGAAATAGAAGAGATCATAGGAGAAAACAAAGTACAAAAAATAAAATTTAAAAATGGAACAACTATAAGCATAGATGGAATATTTATAGCAGAAGGAATTGCAGGAAGTATTGACTTTGCAAGAAAACTTGGAATTATAATTAAAGATAATAAAATAATAGTAGATAAAAATATGAAAACAAATATCAATGGAATTTATGCATGTGGAGATTGTACAGGAGGGATTTTACAAATATCAAAAGCAGTATATGAAGGAATGACAGCAGGTTTAAATGCAATAAAATATATAAAAGAAAAAAATAATAATTAAATAAAAAAAGTGATATAATAGAAATATAAAATAGGAGGGTAAAAAATATGAGTGTATTAACAATAAATGAAGAAAATTTTGAGGAAGAAGTATTAAAAAGTGATAAAAAAGTTTTAATTGACTTTTATGCAGACTGGTGTATGCCATGTAAAATGATGTCACCTATAATAGATGAAATAGCAAATGAAAAATCAGACAAAATAAAAGTTGGAAAAGTAAATGTAGATGAAAATCAAGAATTAGCAATAGAATATGATGTAATGTCAATACCAACAATTATAATAATAAATAAAGGAGAAATAGAAAAAACATTTATAGGAGTAACAGATAAAAATGAAATCTTAGAGGGATTAGGGGACGTTCTTTAAATCCCTCTTAAGTTTATTAAACTTTCCATATCATTTGGAATTTTACTTTCAAAAATTAAATGTTTTTTACTGATTGGATGAATACAATTTATTCTATAACTATGTAAGGCTTGTCTATTAATCAAATTAGATTTTGTAGAATACAATGTGTCTGAAAGTATAGGATGGCCTATATTTGCCATATGAACTCTAATTTGATGAGTTCTCCCAGTTTCTAAAATACATTTGACTAGACTATAATTTTTAAATTCATTTAAGACTTTATAATTTGTAATAGCTATTTTTCCATTAATAGTATCTACACATCTTTCAATAATACTTCCTTCTTTTCTTGAAATCGGCATAGAAATAGTTCCAACTTTTTTTTCGAAAATACCATCTACTAAACAAAGATATTCTTTTTTAAAAGTATTATTAACCATTTGTTTAATAAAACATTCCTGTATATATTCACATTTTGCAAAGATAGTTACTCCTGAAGTATCTAAATCTAAACGGTTTATACATCTTATTTTTTTATTAAGATTAATTGAATCAAAATAGAATTTAATTCCATTAGACAAAGAGTCTTTATAATGCAATCTAGATGGATGAATAGGAATACCATAAGGTTTATTTACAACAAGCATCCATTCATCTTCATAAATAATATTTAAATCCATTTTTGTAGGAAAAATGTTTGAATTATCTTCCTTAATATTAAAATCTATCTTCAATAAATCATTTACTATAGCTTTAGATCTTGTATCACAAATTTTATTATTCAAATAAATACAGTTATTTTTTATTAATTTTGTCAGAAGCCTAGAAGAAATCTTCAATTTATTTAAAAGTATATTATTTATTGTTTCATTTACATCGTGATTTTTTATTGTATATTCTAATTCCATCAAACACCTCATTGTATTTTATGAAAATATTATATATCTTTTAAAATAAGAAATCAATATATATTATCCTTGAAAAACTTTATATTATAAAGTATAATAAACTGGTGTAAAAAAGTACGAGGAGATTATATATGAGAATACGTTATAAAAAATGGGCAAGGCCAGAATTAGAAGCATGTAAGTTTTATATTGATGAACCTGAAAAATTAAAAGGTAAATGGAGAAAACAATTTGCTAATCCAAATAATCCACTATACTTAGAACTTCGGTTGTGGAAAAGGACAGTTTATGGCAAATTTATCTATAAATAATTTAGATATAAATTATATAGCTATAGATTTGGTAGATGCAATGCTGGGGCTAGCTAAAAGAAATATAGAAAAAGCATATATTGATAAAAATATAGAACCTAGCAATATATTAATAACAAGGTTTGATATTGAAAGAATATTATTAATATTAGATAAAAAAGATTGTGTAAACAGAATTTATATTAACTTTTGTAATCCATGGCCAAGAGGAAAACATAGAAAAAAGAGACTTACTCATTCAATTCAATTAAAAAAATATAAAGAGTTTTTGACTATGGATGGAGAAATATATTTTAAAACAGATGATGATGAATTATTTAATTCTAGTTTAATATATTTTAAAGAATCAGGATTTGAAATTATTAAAAAGACTTATGATTTACACAAAGAGCCAATTTTTGAAAAAAACATTGAAACAGAGCATGAGAGGATGTTTTCAAGTCAAGGGATAAAAATAAAAGCTTTAATTGCAAAATTAATATAAAAATACTTGTACTTTTTGAAAATTGACTATATAATGTAGTTAAAAATATAGATAATTGCGAAACTAAATTAAAAAACATGATAAAATAAAAAATAATGCAAAAAGAAAAAAGTAGGAGTAGCAAT
>CANPZA010000056.1 GCA_947588915.1 uncultured Clostridia bacterium | reverse complement strand
AAATACCTTATGAAGTAGAAAAAATATCAGCATAAAAATTACACGATTTTGTGTCCAAAAACTTGACATAGATTCAAAGTATCAATAATGGAAAAAGCAATAAAGGGAAAAAAGATGACAAAAGAAAATCATAAACTACCAAGAGTAATACCAATAGTAATATATACGGGAAGAAGGAAATGGAATGTAGAAAAGTATATAGAGGAATGCCAGGAGATATTAGAAGAGAAAAATAAAGTAAAATTGGGGGAATATTATGTAGTAGACATTAATGATTATACAAAAGATGAATTAGAAAAAGACACATTATTTTTATCAAAAATAATGTTATTGGAAAAAGCAAAAACAGAAGAGGAAATAATTAATATACTGAATAGAATAATAGAAAAAGAGAAAAATAAAGAAAACAAAAAGATATTAAAAAGGGTAATAATACACATATTGAAAGAAAAGATAAAAGAAGAAGATAAAGAAAAAATATTAAAAAAATTTGATGAGGAGGATAAAGAAATGGTACTAGAAATAATAAGGAAAGAAAATGAAAAACAAAGAAAAGAAGGAATGAGAGAAGGGATAAAAGAAGGGATAAAAGAAGGAATAAAAGAAGGAATAAAAGAAGGAATAAAAGAAGGTATAACAATTACAGCTAAAAAAATGTTACAAAAAAACATATCAATACAAGAAATACAAGAAATTACAGGGTTAACGAAAAGAGAATTAAAGAGCTTAATTAAAAGTTAAAAATATAAAGATTGTTGTAGTAGACATTGATGATTATACAAAGATAATTTAGAAAAAGACACATTATTTTTACCAAAAAGAAGACAAAGAAAAAATTTGATGAGGTGGATGAAGAAATGGTGCTAGAAATAATAAGGAAAGAAAATGAAAAACAAAGAAAAAAAGGAATGAGAGAAGGGATAAAAGAAGGGATAAAAGAAGGAATAAAAGAAGGAATAACAATTACAGCTAAAAAAATGTTACAAAAAAACATATCAATACAGGAAATACAAGAAATTACAGGATTAACGAAAAGGGAATTAAAGAGCTTAATTAAAAGTTAAAAATATAAAAATTATAATTGCAAAAGATTTTTATATTCTATTAAAAATCTTCTACTTATAATACTATTATTGTAATATCTATAATTTCTTACCAAATATATTTTCATTTGGTATTGAAACGAAAGTCGATTTATGATATATTGTAGATATCGAAGGAGGATGTAAAAATGAGTAGAGGTAGAAGATATGATGAAGAACCAAAATTAAATATAAAAAAAGTAATTGCTGTAATTGTAGCAATAATAGTAATTATAATGTCTATATTTATTATAAAAGATATATTAACTAAAGATAATAAACAAACAAAAATAACTAGCAAAGATTATATGGCAGTATTTAAAGATAATAAGTGGGGAGTAATTGATTCCGAAGGAAATGAAGTTATAGCCCCATCATATGAAGAAATGGTAACAATACCAAATAGTAAAAATGATGTCTTTTTATGTGTATATGATGTTGATTATAATACAGGAGAATATAAAACAAAAGCATTAAATGGAAATAACGAAGAGATTTTAACCCAATACGAAAAAATTGAAGCTATATCAAATCAAGATGAAAACAATAATATATGGTATGAATCTAATATGTTGAAAGCAAAAAAAGATGGAAAATATGGGTTAGTTGATTTAAATGGAAAAGAATTAACAAATTTTGAATATGAAGAAATAACAATAATACCAGGATTAAAAGAAACAGTAAAAGTAAAAAAAGATGGAAAATATGGAATACTAGATAATCAAGGAAAAGAAATTTTACCAGTTCAATATACAGATATAACAAACTTAGGAAATGATAATAAAGATGGTTATATAATAACAGGAGAAGATGGAAAAAAAGGAATTGTAAATTATTCGAATAATATAGTATTAGAAGCAAAATATGATGAAATTACTAAAATATATGGCAATGATATGTATGTTATAAAACAAGGCGGAAAACAAATATTAGTAAACAAAGATGGAGAGGAGAAACTATCTACAGGATTTGATGAAATAAAACAAATATTAAAAAATACTGAAAATGGAATTATTTTTACACAAAATAACAAATATGGAGTTATGGGGCTTGCAGGCGATATAAAGATTGAACCAGAATATGATTATTTGAAAGAAACAAAAACAGGTATATTTATTGCAAATAAAGGTGGAAAATTCGGAGTTATAGATATACAAAATGCTATTAAACTAGAGTTAAATTATATTTCAATGACATATAACGAAAAAGCAGATATTTATATCGCAGAAAAAGAGGGATATGTAAATGATATAATAGATAATCAATTTTCTATACGACAATCTGGAATTTTGTTAGAAATGAATAATGAGAAAGAATATATTAAATTAAGACAGGGAGAAGAAGATAAATATTATAATTTTAAATTTGAAGAAAAAAATGTTACAGATATTCAAAAAAATAATACTTTATTTAAAAGTAAAAAAGATGGAAAATATGGATTTGTAGATAAAGAAGGAAAAGTAATTGTAGAATATAATTATGATGATGTAACGGAGCAAAACATATTCCGGATATGCAGGTATAAAAAAAGATGGAAAATGGGGAGCAATTGATAGTAAAGGAAATGTTGTAATAAGCCCAACATATAATTTAGATGATTATTTAAAAATTGATTTTATAGGCATATGGCATTTGGGAAAAGACCTTAATATGAATTATTATAATCAGTTATAAAAGGTGGTAAAAATGGAACTTAAGACAAATTATCAATACACATATTTTATACATCCATTTGTAATAAAAGATGGAAAATATCAAAAATATATATTAAAAATGTTAAAAGATAAAAATTGTAGTTTAAAGATTTTTCAGAAAGAAAGAGATTTAAAATTATATCAGTATTTTTTGCCAAAAACTAGAGAATTTCTATTCTCTAGTTTTAGATATGGAAATACAAAATTAAAAAATTTGAAAGAATTACCTATCGAAACACAAGTTGCGATTATTTCCAAAAATCCTTGCACAATATTTGAATATAAACTAGAAAGTGATATACAAGGAAAAGTAGAACAATCAAATGGAATATTTTTTACTATTAGAAAAATAGAAATAATATGCTTTTCAACGGGTATATGTTTTCTTACAATAAAAACAAATGTAGAAGATTATACTAGTTTTAATAATATATTAAACTTTAATTATAAATTTAAAGATATAAACAATGAATTAGTAGATTTAGAAAATTATGATAATATTAGAATACAAACTACAAGTTTTTCAGATACAAAAACATTTCAAGAATTTATTAAACAAATAACAGGAGAAAATACACAAAATAATAAATTAAATATAGATACAGAAAGATTTTTAACATTTTCTTATATATGTATAGATCAGGAAGCTTGGAATGACACAAATAATTTTGAAAATGTAAAATATCAATTTATAAAATATGCAAATATATTGCCAGCAGATAGTAGCAGAAACTATGAATATGAAAAACTTGAGACATTTACTAAATGGAAATATGCGAAAATTGGATTAAGTAAATTAGGGATGATGTTATTTTCATCAAGTTATGATATGAATAATTATACAATACTTCCAGAAGAATATGAAACACAGTATTTTTATACTTACATATTTAATTTATACAAAAAAATATATTTGAAGAAATTAGAATTAGAATTTAAAGATATTTCAAAAGTAAAAAAGACCAGAAAAAAATTTGTGGAATTCACAAAAAGCTTATGGATACAGGAAATAACAGAAGATGAAACAGGAACATTGGTAAATGATAAATTACAAGAAGTATTTGAATTAGATATATTATATAATCAAGTAAAAAATAAGTATGATATATTATATAAAGAATTAAATTTTGAAAAAGAAAAGAAATCTACAATAGTCATGATGATAATACTTCTAATATCATTATTATTAAATATAATTAATTTCATTAATTTATCCAGGTAATATGAAATAATAGAAAAGAGGAGACTAACTTTATGAAAATTTTTTGTGGTACAGACATTATAGAAATAGAGAGAATAAAACAAAGTATAGAAGATAATAAAACAGGGAAAAATTTCATAGAAAAAGTATACACATCAAGAGAAATTGATTACTGTGAGAACAAAAAAAGTCAGAAATATCAACATTATGCAGCTAGATTTGCTGCTAAAGAAGCGGTATTTAAAGCTATATCAAATAAATTAGAAGATAAATATTCTATTTCTTGGAAGGATATTGAAATTTTAAATGACAAACAAGGAAGACCACAAATTAATATAAATGGAATTGATTTTGAGAATTTTGAAAACATTGATATAAGTATTTCTCATTGTAGGGAATATGCTATAGCAAATGTGGTGCTACTTGAAAAATAAATGGGAGGAAAAGATGGAACTATTTGATAGTCATTGTCATTTAGATGATGAAAAATTTAATGAAGACAGGCAGGAAATAATTGATGAAATTTATAAAGAAGGTGTAACTAAATTAATATCTGCAGGATATAATATTGAAAGCTCTAAAATAGCAAGTGATTTAGCAAATAAATATAAATTTATATATTGTACAGCTGGAATTTCACCCAATGACATTCCACAAACTGAAGCCAAATTGTGGAAAGATATAGAAGAAATAAAAGATATTGCCATAAAAAGTGAAAAAATAGTGGCTATAGGTGAAATAGGATTAGATTACTATTGGAATAAAGAAAATAAAGAATTACAAAAAAATGCTTTTATCAAACAAATAGAATTAGCAAATGAATTAAACCTTCCAATTGTAATTCATACAAGAAAAGCTACAGAAGATACAATTCAAATATTAAAGAATAATAAAGTTAATTTAAATGGGGTATTTCATTGTTGCTCATTAAAGGGAGAATTATTGAAAGAAGCTATAAATTTAGGTTTTTATATTTCTTTTGCTGGTCCAATAACATTTAAAAATTCAAAAAACGTAGAAGAAATGATAAATATGGTACCAAATTCAAAAATATTAATAGAAACAGATAGTCCATATTTAACACCAGAACCTTTAAGAGGAAAGAGAAATGATTCTAGATGTGTAAAATATATAGCAAAAAAGATTGCGGAAGTAAAAAACATGAGTGTAGAAGAAATAGCTAGAATAACATATCAAAATGCAGAAAATATCTTTAATATAAAATAAATAAAAACATGTACAAAATACATGTTTTTATTTATTAATTTATATTTCTTAGTGCTTCTATTCTTGCTTCTATGCTTGGGTGTGTTGACCATATACTAGAAGATTTTTTATTACCCTCTTTGGTATTCTTTTTAAATGGATTTACAATATACATATTTGCTGTAGCACTATTTGCAGTAGCTAATTGGTTTGGATCATTATCTAATTTTTGTAAAGCAGAAATTAGTCCATCTGGATTACGTGTAAATTCAACTGCAGTACTATCAGCTAAAAACTCTCTTTTACGAGAAAGTGCAAGTTGCATTAATGAACCAAAGATAGGAGATAATATTAAAAATATTAATCCAATAATCATTAAAATACCATTTGCTTTATTATCATTATCACTATCATTATCTAATCCTCCCCAAAATAGGGCTCTAGAAAAAAGATCTGATAGCATAACAATAAAACCAACCATTACAGAAACTACACAACTTAGGCGAATATCGTAGTTTTTAATATGACTTAATTCGTGAGCAATAACACCTTCTAATTCATAATATTCTAACTTGTCTAAAAGACCAGTTGTTACACATATAACAGCATTTTCCGGATTTCTACCTGTTGCAAAAGCATTTGGCTGATTATCATCTACAACATAAAGTCTAGGTTTTGATGTTAAACCAGATGTAATCATTAAACTATCTAATATATTTACAATTTTCAAATCTTCTTCTTTTGTTGCAGGTCTAGCATTATTTAGAGACAAAACTATTTTATCACTATAATAATAAGAACCCCATGCAGAAGCAATTGAAAATATAAGAGCAATTACAATAGATAAACTTCCAAGTTTTAATGCATTACAGATAAAATAAATAATTAAAGTAATGACAACTATAAATATTGCAATAATAACACCAGATTCAATTTTATTTTTTTTAATACTTTTAAACATTTCCAAAATCTACTTTCACATTTTTTCTAGCTTCATCATTTTCTGCTTTAAATAAATCACGAGCAGTAAAATTAAACATACTAGCGATTATATTTGATGGAAACACTTGTAATTTCATATTATACATTGTAACAGTATCATTATAAAATTGTCTTGAAAAAGAAATTTTATTTTCTGTATTTCTTAATTCTTCTGATAATTCAGAAAAATTTTGATTTGCTTTTAAATCTGGATAACTTTCAGAAACTGCCATTATAGTTTTTAAAGCGCTAGATAATTGATTATCAATATCAGCTTTTTCAGCAATACTTTGGCTATTTGCCCAAGAAGTTCTAAGTTCTGCTATTTTTTCAAAAGTTTCTTTTTCATGTGTCATATAACCTTTAACTGTTTCTACGAAATTAGGTATTAAATCAAACCTTCTTTGTAATTGTACATCAATTTGACTCCAAGCATTATCTACTTTTACTTTAGCTTGAACAAGACTGTTATATATAGCAATAAAAGCAAAAGCTACTAGTGCAATTACAACAAAAATAATTATTCCTACCATAAAAATTCCTCCTTAATTTATATTATATACAAAATATAATATCATATTAAAAAAAAATATACAATAAAAATATAAAAAATATTGTAAAATAATAGTAATAAACAAAGCAAATAGGCATATACTATAGTAAATACTGTTTTAAATTTGGACAAATTATTATTGAAACAAAAAACATAAATACTTAGGGAAATAAGTATTTAATGATTTTTTAATAAAGAATTTCGTGAATTTGACAAAAAAAACCAAAAATGGTATAATATAATCGTTGCCAAGGAGGAGGAAATTTATATGAAAAAAGAAGAAAAAGCTTCAATTTCTATAATAAAAATCATCTGTATTAGCATCATATTAATTCTTATATCAGGAATTGGCGTTATGGCAGTAAACACAAAATTAAATAATGTTAAAATAGTACTTCAAAATGGATATGAAATGACAGCTTTAACTTCAAAAACTAAAGTATCCGAAATATTAGAAGAAAATAATATAGTAATAGAGGAAAATCAAAAGACAATACCTAGCTTAGATAGTGAAATAATATCAGGAGAAAGTATAAAAATTACTGATAAATCTTATCAAGAAGTTAGAATAGCAAAAATATCTGAACAGGGTGTGGAAACATCATTAGAAGACTTACTTAAAAATTATGCACCAATAACAGAAAAAATTGTTGTCGAACAAGTGGCAATACCATATGAAACTATAACAAAAGATACATCAGGAACAGCAGAAGACAAAACAAACAAAGTACTACAAGAAGGTAAAGATGGTTTAAAAGAAATTACTTATAAGATAAAATATCAAAATGAAGTAGAAATTGAAAAAACTGTTATATCAGAAGTAGTTAAAGCTGAGCCAGTCAATAAAATTGTACAAGTACAACAAGCTACATCAAGAAGTGGAGGAACAAGGACTTCCTATTCAGGAGCAAAATGGTCTTATTCAGCAAGTGAATTTGACTTGTTATGTGCAATAACTGCACAAGAATGTAGCTCAAGTTATACAGGATCTTTAGCCGTTATCACAGCAGCATGTAATAGAGCAGAAGCAAAGGGAACAGATCCATTGACAGAATATAAAAGAAAAGGTCAATTTTGTTATTCAATTGACTCACATTGGAAAAGAAGATTAAATGGTAACTATGCATCATTTGTATCACAAGCTGTAACAGATGCATTAAATGGAGTAAGAAATCACAATTATCGTTCATTTAGATCAGCAGGAACACATGCAGGTGTGAATATTGGTGGAAATGTATATTTCTAAAATTGATATAAATAAAAAGATAATAAAAATCCCCTACATAATTTAGTAGGGGATTTCCTAGTTAATTATTTACTTCTTGTATTATATATCCATCTGTATTTGGAAATTGAATTTCTTCATCTGTTACAGTACCTATTTTATAGTCAACTAATTCACTATTTTCACTACCATTGATCTCTCTTATTTTTAACATATTTTCTTTATCTACGAAAAATTGCCAATTATCATTAATATAAAATTTATAACATTCTTTTCCATTGAAACTTTCTGATGTTATTTTAGTTGTAAAAGCTGCTTTAATTGCTTCCCATAAATTATTGTCTATATAATACGAACCATCTTCTATAACTATTCCTGGAGAAAAATCATTAATATCTCTTTTAAATCTAGCGCCTACTTTTGTACCATCAGAATTATCTGAAAGCATCAAAGTTTCTTCATTATTATAATATAAAGACCTAATTGTTCCATTATCAAGTGTATTTTTTAAAATACTAACATCATCCTTACGCCATTTTTCATCTGTACGAACTTCACTATCATTAATAGTATAAACTTCTTTAGCATAAAAATTTGTTAATTTTTGATATTCTTCAACCTTTGTTGAAAATTCACTAATAATATTCACCTTTCTTACAATATTTATTCCTAATATAATTAGTGCCATAAGAACAATTGCTAGTATTATTATTAATATTTTCTTTTTCATAGAAATATCCCTCCTTTCTTTTAAAATTTTCTCATTACTTATTTTTCTTATTTTCTCTGATTTCTTGTTTAATTTTTTTGCTAATCTAATATTATATAATGTATTTAATATTAAAATAAGAAAATATATTATTGTATATAAAATTATATCACTTTTCATCACTGTAAAAATAATTGTCTTTATATCTATATCGATTGATAATTCTTTAAATGTTTGTATTTGTGCTATTGAAAAAAGTATTGTAAAAATCAAATATCCAATTATAAAATAAATGATATATCTAATCCACTTTTTTAATTTTTGCATCTTTATATACTCCTTTCTTCTATATATTTCATAATTTCTTTTACCTTTCTACGAGATACAACTTCTTCAGAGCCATTATCTAATTTAACTACTAATTTTCCAGTTTCTCCTATATCAAAACTTTTAAGATGCTTAATATTTATAATACAACTTCTTGAAATTCTTACAAAATCTCTATTACGTTCTAATTCGTATAATGTATTTTTTACCTTATATTCACCTTTTTTAGTTCTACAATATATATTCCTTTTATCACTAGAAAATAAAAGTATATCTTGAAAATCTATTTGAGTAAATTCATTATCCTGTCTTACAACTACCATTCTCTTCTCATACTCATTTATATACTCAACAAAATTTTCAATATCACTATTGTCTGAATATTCTATTGTAACCTTAATTTCATCTTTATTCAATGCTTTATTTTCGATTTTATTTACATTTAGATTCATATGCTCCTCCTTTATTATAATTATACCTTTTATTATATCAAGTTTCCACTATTTTAGATAAACGGTCGTATTTTGCCACGAAAGGTAATATTATAAATTATAATAGTTACTAGATAATGGTTTTTATAAATAAAAAAGCTAGAATTTAGTTATATGTAATAATTTTGTAACTAAAACTTAAT
>CANPZA010000055.1 GCA_947588915.1 uncultured Clostridia bacterium | reverse complement strand
ATATATCAATGACAATGAACATGAACCCTTTAAAGTTAAATAAGTGCATAAAAAGTTATTTGCAATTAGTGGAAAAATAATTTCACTAATATATTCAAACATTTCTCGTTTACTGCCATATATATTTACTATTACATTATAATTTATTTCTAGCAATATTAGTAATACAGTTATAGCAACAATTTTGATTTTGCTACCTTTATTTTTATTTAACATGATACATCTTGAAATTTCAATTCCTATTATTGGAATTATTTGTATAAATATATTTTTAGTTATAGCTCCAATTTTTTGACTATATGGATTTTTGGCAAAACCTATTATAAATCCTAAGCCTAAATAAATAATTGCACATACAACTGTTATAATAACTGTAAATTTTAAATAATTTTTATTTGTACTAAATTTAATATTATTCTTTTTTAATTCAAATATTAAATAAATAATCATCATCCCCCAAAATAATGGATTTATAATATTATTGAAGATAGATACATTATTTATTGTAAAATTTATAGTTATTAATAAATAAACAATTATAATTATTATCAATTTATTATTTTTTATATATTTCATTTCTGCTCCACCTCTAATCAGTGTTTTGTGAATATTCTACGATTCCTGTTATTGATTTTGTTTTAACTGATGGAGCTTCATTAGCATCTTTATTATATTCAATTTTTATTTCATAAGTTGTTGTTTCTCCTGCATTTAGTTCGTGAGCAATTTCTGTTGTTGTATAAGAAATATCTGGAGAACCACCTGTATCTTCTTTATAAATTATATTACTTAAAACTGCATCAATTGTTCCAGCATTTTTAATTGTTACTAAATAAGTTACTGAATCTCCAGGCTTTGCTAATTTTGCATTAAATGTTGTACTTGTTCCTGTGAATTCTGGTGTTCCTCCATCACATCCTTCACTTACTTCTGTTGCTTCAACATTTATTATACTTACATTCCATTCCCCTATTATTTCTGCTGTACCATTTATATTTAACTGAGTAACAAATGTTGCATAACCTACTGTCATCAATAATATTAGAAATAACAAAGTTATTACAATAACATTTCTTTTTTTCTTCATTTTAAGTTCCTCCTTTTGTTGAATATATATTACATTATATGATGACAATAATTTATATGTTATGTCTACTTTTAGATTTTATTCCCTTCTTTCCGTTCTATTTCTATATTCAATATATTTTTTATTTCTTGTTTATTTATTAATATCACATATAATATAAATTAGCCAAGACAACTTGTCTTGGGTATTTTTTTATGTTTTTCTCATAAATTTTAAAGAGGCGATTTATATGGTAATAGAAGAATACATTATTGAAAACACAAAGATAAAACTTTATGATGACTGTATTGTAGAAGATACTGTTACTCAAAAAGAATATATAGATAACATTATTATCAATTTAATACAAAACTCCCCTTTATTGTAATTTGACATATTTTCTTACAAAATGTTTACAAATTACAAGGAAAGGAGGAAATGTGCAAAATGATGGCACATATGCAATATACTTAAGGAAATCACGAGAAGATATTGAAGCAGAAAAATATGGTGAAGGAGAAACTTTAGCAAGACATGAAAAGATTTTAATTACTTTAGCTGAAAAGAAACATCTACATATCTCAAAAATTTATAGAGAAGTTGTAAGTGGTGAAACAATTAGTGAAAGAAAAGAAATGCAAAAACTATTAAAAGATGTTGAAAATGAAAAATGGACTGGTGTTTTAGTTGTTGAAGTAGAAAGGTTGGCTCGTGGAGATACTATAGATCAAGGTAGAGTTTCTAAAGCTTTTAAATACTCACACACAAAGATTATTACCCCTGTTAAAACTTATGATCCAGATAATGAATTTGATGAAGAATATTTTGAGTTTGGATTGTTTATGTCTAGAAGAGAATACAAGACAATCAATAGGCGTTTGCAAAGAGGTCGTGAAATTTCGGTTCAAGAAGGTAAATTTGTTGGAAATATTGCCCCTTTTGGCTATGATAGAGTTAAATTAAAAGATTCAAAAGGCTATACCCTATCTATAAACCCAAATGAAGCACCTATTGTGAAAGAAATTTTTAGATTATATACTTTTGAAAATAATACTATTAATTCAGTTGTAAATAAGTTAAATAATATGAACTTAAAACCTAGGATTTCTGATGAGTGGTCTATTTCATCTGTTAGAGATATTCTTTCTAACCCAACATACATTGGTAAAATTGTTTGGAATAGAAGAAAACAAAAAAAGAAAACAAAGAATGGACATATTATAATTTCTAGACCTCGTAATCAAGAATATTTAATCTATAATGGATTACATGAACCTATTATTGATAATAAAACATGGGAATTAGCACAAGAAAAAAGAAAACAAAATATTCCAAAAGTAAAACATAACAATGTTATACAAAATCCATTAGTAGGATTAGTGTTTTGTGAGAAGTGTGGCAAACCTATGCAAAGAAGACCTTATAATAAAACTAACAATCCTCCTACTCTTATATGTCCTAATTCTAAATGTAATAATGTAAGTTCTAAACTTTATATTGTAGAAGATAAAATAATCGAAGCTTTAAAAATATGGCTTGAAAATTATAAAATAGATTATGATGTTAAAGTTGATTCAAATACGGAAAGCCATCAGCTTATCGAAAAATCTATTACTAACACTAAAAAAGATTTAGAAAGAGAATATACTAAGCTAAATAAAATCTATGACTTTTTAGAAAATGGTATTTATAATAAAAATGAGTTTATAAATCGTTCAAAAGCTACTAAAGAAAATATAGAAACTTTAGAAAAGAAATTACAAGAGTATAACGAACTTATATCTAAAAAAACTCAAATACAAAATGAAAAAGAAACAATAATACCTAAATTAGAAAACATTATAGATTTATATTATAAACTAGAAACTGCTGAAGATAAAAATATTTTGTTAAAAAGTATTGTTGCTAAAGTTACATATTTAAAAACTGAAAAATCTAAGCCTATCGATTTTGAATTACATATATATCCTAAAATGCCTAAAACACAATATATTGATTGACTTTTTAATCTATATATGTTATAATTTTTACGTATCTAGTTATTGTAGATTACGAAATAGGAGGTTTTATGACTAATATTGAACTTTTCAACATTGCTAAAGCCTATCAACTTAAAGAGTTCTATAAAAAGAGTCGGAAGGCTTCAAGCCAAAAGTTAGTAGAACAGCTGATTAGCTGGCAACAATTTTTTGGTACTAAAAGTATCATAGGTGTTGCCATATCTCTTCCATGTTACTACAGAAAGTCTACTGTAGAAAGTGTTTTAAATGATCTAGGTTATAAACTCGATTATTTCAGCACTTCCATACAATATGGATTATATGGAGAAACTTTTGGAAAAGATACTAACTTTTCATTTTCTGTACCAGAAGCTTAATAAGCTTCTGGTATATTTAAAAAAGTATTTTACAGTCAATAGCCAAAGATTGCAATTAATGTCTTTAGCTATTGACAACATAATGGTACACATTCTTCTGTACCAATATCATTCAATACTGCTTTTGATTTTTGATCAGGCATACCAAATCTTTGTGATAAATATCTTAAAGATGCTGCAAGTTCTCCATCTGGTCCACCATATTGAGATATAATAACTTTAGCTAAACGTGGATCTGTACACTTAATATTAACAGGATGCTGTAATGTTTTATTATAAGTCCACATTAATAATTCCCCCTTTCCCATGGCCATGGCTCTTCTAACCATCTCCACTTATTACAAGGGTAATTAATGGTAAGAGGTCCATAAACTTTTTGATATTTATCTTTCAATTCTTTTAATTCTTTGCAATACTTTCTGTGCAAACAAAGAGCTTTTTGATCTTCTGGATGAGTGTCTAAATATAATGCCAATTCAACAATAGCAAAATCATAAGATCTTATTTGATTCATCATTTCTCTTCTTTCACAACAGTCAACTGTTCTTTCTTTATCACATCCATCATTATTATCATTTAATTTCATATTTAATTCAGTTGAATCATATCCACATCCACAATTTCTATTTTCTTCTACTGACATTTATTACACCCCTTTCCAATATTATTTGTTCTTTTTAAATATTCAATTTCTTCCATAGATTGACCTGGAACATAAGGACTAACTAATTCTGGAAAAATTGTTCCCATTTTTAAGCCAACAGATGGTATAAATGTTTTATCCATATATTGATATGGAACATAACTTTGTGCAAGCATTGGATTTTCTGGGAATATACTTTCTTCTTCATCAAATCCGCAATCACAACTATCAGAATAATTTTCGTAAGAAACTACATTATTACATTGTTTCTCTATAATATCATTTTGTAGTTCACATGAATTATTATTATAACTATTATTCATGCAATAACATTTTCTTCTAAACATTTTACTTCCTCCTTTTGTTAATATATTATGAGTTAATTCGATAAAATGACACAAAAAAAGACTTAATATTTTAAGTCTTCTTTGATAATATTAATCTAAATAATTATCTATATTTTTGATAAATACAACATTTTCTATTATATCTATAATTCCATAACCTAATATGATTGCACCTACTATTTGTAACATTGCTCCATTATTAATTAATACATAAATTCCACCCAAAATCATAACTATTGATAATATTAATGTCATGACCCATAATTTTGATTTATAGTCTTTCCAAATTATAACGGTTTGTAAATCCATAATTCCGCTATAAATAATCCATATAGCTATCAATATTCTAAATACTGAAAAAATTATTTCACTACATAACATTATTATAATTCCAACAATAATAGCAACAATTGAAATTGCTAATAAATAATTGTCTTTTTTATCAGATGCAAAATAATCTATTCCTGTTAATACTCCCTTTAGTACACAAATTGCACCTAATAATATTGAAATTACTGACATAATAGTATCTGGTCTTGCAATTAACATTACTCCAAATAATATAAATAAAATAGAAATAACAATATCTGTCCAACTGGACCTTTTTAAAAATTTTTCCATACATATATCCCTTCTTTATCTTTATTTGTATATAATATATCATAATATTACAAAAATGTACATATAAAATAAAAAAGATGTTACTATATTTTTATAGCAACATCTTAAATTATGCTTTTTTATTTTCTTTTTTAGCTACTACTTCTTTTCCATCATAATAACCACAATTTTTGCAAACTCTATGTGGCATTATAGGTTCATGACAATGTGGGCAACTTGAAAATGTTGGTTGTTCTTTTTTCCAAGTTGATCTTTTTTTATGAGTTCTTGCTTTTGACCATCTTCTTTTTGGTTGTGCCATTTTAAATTCCCTCCTCGCTTAAGATATCATATATCTGTTTCATATTTTCACAAATTTAAACACTATAAAATTATACTAGTTTTTTAATGTTTTGTCAATAGTTGTTTTTCAGAATTTAGAATATATTTACTTGCAACAACACTTGGTATATAAATTTTTTATATTTTTCTTTGTTAATGTTTTATCAATTCCTTGCTTTGCTACTTGTGTTAAAACAGATGTCACAAATTCTTGTATTCTAGGATTCATTTCTAATCTTTCTTTTTCTTTTTCCCAATATGATAATTGATATTCTTGAGTCCATTTTTCACCTTGATATACTATACCTGCTGCTAATTTATCACAAATCATTTCAGCGGCATATTTATATGGGATTACAGGAGTTGAATCTGGTGCCATATGGTCAACCCAATATTCAGTATGATGTTTATTCCTTCCCTTATGATGAAGCCAAGCAGTTGAATATCCCCTTTTTTTCTTTTCCTCAGTTATTGGAGAATGATCTCCAGCATAATATTTTACTCCCTCTCTAAATTCTGTTATCGAATATTTTGATAAATCATGAACTAATCCTCTCCAAGGTTCTCCTATTTTACAACATAATTTAAATACTATCCATTTATGATATGTAATTAAATTAAAGTGTTTTATAACATTTTTTAAATTCATATTTTCCTCCATATAACATAAGTTTACTATAACTTTTTCATAAAATCAAGAATTACTTGAAACATTATTTTGTATCAATAAAATGTTTCATTTTTTTATTTTTAGCATATACTATAAAAAACAAATGGGGGTTTAATATGTGTGGAATTGTTGGATTTACTTCTTTCAAAAATAAAATTAATAATAACAAAGAAGTATTATTTGAAATGACAAAACAATTATCAAAAAGAGGACCTGATGAAAATGATTATTATTTTACAGAAAATATCTCACTAGGTCATAGAAGATTAATTATTGTGGATAGCAAAAATCGGCAAACAACCAATGAGTAGGAATTATAATAATAGTGTATATACTCTTATTTATAATGGTCAATTATATAATGCAAGTGAAATAAGAAAAGAATTAATTGAAAATTATAATTATACTTTTCAAGGATATAGCGACACTGAAGTTATTCTAAAAGCTTACATTCAATGGGGACCTAAAATAGTATCAAAATTTAATGGTATATTTAGCTTTGCTATATGGAATGAGAGAAAAAAAGAATTATTTTTAGCAAGAGATCATTTTGGTATAAAACCTTTGTATTATACAATTATTGATAATGAAATTATCTTTGCCTCTGAAATAAAAGCAATTTTAAAATATCCAGGTGTAAAATTAGAATTAGATAATCAAGGAATTTCAGAATTGTTTGGGATTGGTCCTGCACATACTCCTGGAACAACTATTTTTAAAAATATTTATGAAATAAAACCTGCTCATTATGCTATATTTACTAAAGATGGTTTTCATGTTACACAATATTGGAAATTGGTAAGCAAAGAACATACTGATAATTTTGAACAAACATGCAATAATGTTAAAAAATTATTGAATGATGCTATTAATAGACAATTAGTATCTGATGTTCCTTTATGTTGTTTGTTATCTGGTGGTTTAGATTCTAGTATTATAACAGCTTTTGCAAGCAACTATTATAAAGAACATAATTTACCACCTTTAGAAACTTATTCAATAGATTATGTTGATAATGATAAAAATTTTGTAAAAAGTGATTTTCAGCCAAATGCTGATAAATATTACATTGACATTATGAAAAATACTTTTAACACAAATCATCATGAAATTGTAATAGATACTCCTGAGCTTGCAAAAGCTTTAGAAAATGCAATGATTGCTAGAGATTTTCCTGGTATGGCGGATGTTGATTCTTCTCTTTTACTATTTTGCAAATATGTAAAACAAGGGGCAACAGTTGCACTATCTCGGAGAGTGTTCTGATGAAATCTTTGGTGGTTATCCATGGTTTTTCAGAGAAGATGCTCTAAATAGTAATACTTTTCCTTGGTCAATTGCAATACAAGAAAGACAAAAATTACTAAACCTTGATATTTCTTCCAAAGTTAATTTAAAAGAATATATTGATTATCGCTATTATGAATCTTTAGATAATGTAAAAATTTTAAGTACTGATAGTGAAGAAACTGCTGAAAAAAGAAAAATTTCTTATTTAACTATGAATTGGTTTATGCAAACACTTTTAGATCGTTCTGATAGAATGTCAATGTATAATGGTTTAGAACTTCGTGTTCCCTTTTGCGACTATAGATTAGTAGAATATTTATGGAATATTCCTTGGGAATGGAAAGCATTAAATGGCAGAGAAAAAGGCTTACTTAGATATATTTGTAAAGATTTTCTTCCTGAAGAAATTGTAGATAGAAAAAAATCTCCTTATCCCAAAACTCATAACCCAACTTATTTAAAAACTGTAAAAGAAATGCTTACTAAAATTATGCAAGATAAAAATGCTCCTATTAATAATTTATTAAATAGAGATTATATTTTAGATATTATACAAACAAATGGTAATGCTTTTACTAGACCTTGGTTTCGGTCAACTATGACACGGACCTCAACTTATGGCTTATCTTTGCCAAGTGAATATGTGGCTTGAAAGATATCAGCCTAAAATTGTTATATAAAAAGGTCGCAAGTTGCGATCTTTTTTAGCAGAAAGTCAAATTATATAACATAGTCACATCACTATCTAACATTACTTGTTTTTCTCTTATTCTACATATCTTTGTTTGTAAATTTTACAATAATTTTATAAAATTTACATTTATTTCTAAAATTTTCTAGACATTTTTTATTGTTTTGTGTTATTATATTAAAGGAAACAAAATAATAAAAATATTATAAACGGAGGGTTAATATATGAAAACTAAAAAAATTATTTTTATTTTAACAATTTTATTTTTATTATTAGGTGTAAATATATGTTATGCTATTGATTTAAATATGACTGACAACTCTGACTTAACCCAATTAATCAACTCTTCAAATAACACAAATTCTGATAATACAAATAATAATAATTTTACAGATAATGATACTAATTCAACTGTTGATGATGAAAATACTTACTCTAATACTACTGAAAATGCCTTTTCATACAACCAAACATCAAATGGCACAACTAATACTAATATTTCAAGTAATTCTACAAATGAAACAGATTCAGAATTATCAAATACACCGGCTACAGTTACTGATATGAATTCAAATTCTGATTCAGATTTAGAATTGTCTGATATACTTAACATATTTTTGATTGTAATTGGAGTACTTCTAATACTATTATCTATAGCAATATTAATAAGATTAAAAAGATAAATTTCAAAAGCTCTCTTTATGAGAGTTTTTTTTTGAAATTTTTACAAGTATATTTTTTCTATTTTAAAAAATACTAATATTAGTATTTTAAATTTCATATAAAAATATGAATTTATAAGCTTATCAAATTTTTTAAAATAGGAGGATAATTTTATGTACAAAAAATTATTAATAAGTAGTATAATATTTGCATTAGCTATTTTTTCTTTTTCAATGTGTTTTGCTAATAATGATGTTCAAGATGCAGTAGATGGAATTAGGAATGTAGTTGGTGGAGCTGAAAATGCAATTGAAGATGGTGCAAGAGATATTTCTAATGCTTCAAAAGATGCAACAAGTGATATGGGACAAGGTTTTAATAATATTGGTAATACTATGATGGAAAATGGTGATAATAATAATACAAAAAAAGATACTAATAACAACATGAATAGTGGAATTATGAATAATGACTATACTGCTACTAGAACTGCTACAACTGATAATACTTTTATGGGAATGAATGCAACTGCTTGGACTTGGCTTATTTTAGGTATTGCAGCTATTGCTATCATAGCCTTAGTTTGGTATTACTCAATGCAACTACGTTCTTCTAATTATGATAATAAAGACTAAAAATACTATAAAAGATTGTTAAATAATAATTTTATATTTAACAATCTTTTATTTTTTATTTCTATATGTTATAATTAATTAAACCTTATCAGAGAAAGGAGTTATTAGTTCATAATACTAATAAAACTTAATTATGAATATAAAATTAATTTCAAAAAATCCAACTGCATATCATAACTATAATATTGAAAATAAAATCGAAACAGGTATTGTATTATCTGGAACTGAAATTAAATCTATAAGAGCTGGAAAAGTAAATTTAAAAGATTCTTATGCTTATATAAAAAATGGTGAAATTTTTATATGTGGCATG
>CANPZA010000054.1 GCA_947588915.1 uncultured Clostridia bacterium | reverse complement strand
ATAGGATTTTTTTCTAGCATTTGCTTCATAAGTATTTTAAATCTTTCTTTACATTGTTTATCAGTTTCTACAATATGTTTACTTAAAGTTCCATCCATAAGCATTATAGTATATTCAGCTTTCTTGTGATTTTTTAAATATTCTAACCTTAAATGACCATACTTTCCAATATTATAATCTTTTTCATAATCTTCCTTTTCTAAATATAAGTCAGGAATAAAATAGTCTCCTTCTTTGTGATAAGTTATCTCCATCATAACTAAAACCTCCTAAAATTTAATTCTACTACTTTTAGACCTATAATTTTATACCTGTTTAGTTGTCTATAAATACAAATTTTTATAAAATGTACTTAAATAATTTTTACTGGATTAGGATTTATAGAAAAGCAAAAAATTCCGTGAAACTATAATTAAAAGGGGATTTTAAAAATTATTTAATATTTTATAGAATTTAAATTAAAAATATGATATAAATAATAATAAATTAATAAAAAAGAGATGAAGAAAAAATGGAAATAGAAGATCTATTAATAGAAGGTATAAGCATAGGAGAAGCTTTCGGTGAAATAACAAACAATGAATTGGATATAAGTTGTTCAGATGAAGAATTATTAAATCAAAACTATGCTTTAGAAATATACAAGACAGATGAAGAATTAGAAAAGCAAGAAAGAATAGGTAGAATAGACATGACATATATGGATATTTATATGGCTGGAGAAATGGGATATGATGTTTCCATGGTATTTGATTTAATTGATTCCGAAAAACAAGGAGTATATAGGTATTTATTTAATGATAACGAGCCAAATACTAAATATGTAGGAATGGATCTAGATGTAATTTACATCGATAAAATTTTTATAGAAGAAAAATATAGAAATAAGGGGATAGGGAGTATCATAGTAAAAGAATTACCAGAATTAATAAGAAATATATTGAAATTAAGACCTGGATGTTTAGTATTATTGGCTAATCCCTTTGAAATAAAAAATAAAAAATTTGTAGCCGAAACCAATAAAGAAAAAATAGAAAAATTAATAAAATTTTATGAAAAAAATGGTTTTGAAAGAATTAAAAAAACACAATATTTAGCAATAAATATGGATTATAGATAAATTATTAATAAAAAGAGGTCCTAATTAAACCGTTAATTTTTAATATAACAATTTATTTAGGATATCCTCTTTTTATTAATTACAATGTAACAATTTTTTTAGTAAAGTCCAGATTATTTTGAGAATCTTCTTCATAAGCGATAGTATAAACATTAGTAGCCCAAATGTCTTTATCAAGCATTGTCATTAAATTTTTATTAGGATTCTTATCAATATACTTTTTTACAGAAGTAATAATTTCAAGTTTAGGATTTGCTTTAGCAATTTCAGAAATCAAAAATTTCCCTCTTTTATTTAAACCTAAAACTCTGATATAAGGCTGAACTTTCTTAGATAAAGACATATCTTTTTTAGTAATCCCAAGTAATGCATATAATAAAATGCGTTGTATTCTAGTAGAAGTATATCTCTTAGACTTTATAATATTAAAAAATTCTGATAAAGTATTGCAACAATTAGCTGTATTTTTAATACTAGATTCTAAACCTTCGGAAACATCAGGTAATTCAGATATTTCTTGAGTAGTCATCTTCCTTAAAATATAAATAATTTGTTTTTCAAATACAGAAATATCAGGAACAACATGCCCAAGTTTAAGATTTTTTATTAAATTTGAATAACTAGAATCAGGCATTAACCCCCTTAAGGCATTGAAACCATTATTTTTAATCATATTCCTAATAGCGGTACTACTTGCTATATTTCCAGAAAAATCTAAATCATTATAGCCAACTTCAAATCTTGAAATAGATATAGGTTGTAAATTACTTTTAAACTTTTTTAAAGCTTTTAAATATTCAATTCCTAAAATATTATTAGGAGAAGAAAGTACATTTGCATATTTTCTGATATTATTTAAATACATCATTAAAGCACTTTCTCTAGCCTTTGGAAAAGAAACTCCTTTTTTTAGTTCATGAGAAAGTAAAGTTTTATACTCTCTTGGCTCATTATATAAAACATCTGCAAATTTATCTAAAATTTCAATATCAGATGTTTCAGCACCAAAAGAAATATAATCAACGACTTTTAAAGAATCAAGAATTTTAATTGCACCTTCTGCAAAATTTTCAGCACTTGAAGTAGCATATAAAACTGGAAGTTCAATAACTAAATCAATTCCATTTTCAATAGCCATTTCAGCTTTGGACCATTTATCAATTAAAGAAGTACTTCCACGTTGAGTAAAGTTACCACTCATGATAGCGACAGTATAATTAGAACTAGTCATCTTTTTTGACTGTTCTAAATGGTATAAATGTCCATTGTGAAACGGATTATATTCTGCAATAATTCCTAAAACTTTACCCATAAAACTAGATCCCTTCTTGATTTAAATTTTCTATTTATGATATAATATATCACAAATAAGGGAAAAAAGCAAAGAAAAACACAAAAATATAACAAAGAAAGGAAACTTTTATGGAAAAAGTTATAATATATACAGATGGAGCATGCTCAGGAAATCCAGGACCAGGAGGATGGGGAGCCATTTTAATGTATAAAGAACATAAAAAAGAAATATCAGGAGGAAATAGAGAAACAACCAATAATGTAATGGAGCTTACTGCAGTAATAGAAGGTCTAAAACTTTTAAAATATCAATGTGAAGTAGAATTATATAGTGATAGTGCATATGTAGTAAATAGCTTTGAAAAAGGATGGATATATAATTGGATGAAAAATGACTGGAAAACATCTGGTAAAGAACCTGTAAAAAACAAAGAGCTATGGCAAGAACTATATAATTTAACCAAAATACATACAGTAAAATTCAATAAAGTTAAAGGTCATAGTGATAATGAATATAATAATCGTTGTGATGAATTAGCAAGAAATGCAATAAAAAAATATACTTAAAATGGTAATAATATATTACAATTATATGACATCAAATAAAAATATTGAAATATTTTATTAAATCTATTATAATAAGAATAGATGAAATAAAATATTATACTATAATAAAACAAAAAATATGGCAAACATAAGAGGAGGAAATAAATGAATACTTTTGCAGATTACATATTAAATGAAGAAGAATTAGAATCAAAAATGGAAATAACATATTATTTATCTAAAAAAACTAAAACTTTTTTTGACAAATCAGTTGTGTTTAAAGTAGAAATTGCAAGATTATTTTTGAATTATTCAAAAATAGAAGTTGATACAAATCTTGTTTTAACCGCATGTCTATTATGTAATTGTAAAAAAATTAATAATGCTCAAAATATAGAAGAAATAAAATCTTATGCAAAAAATGGTGCACAGTATTTAAGAGGGATGGGATTTGGAAAAAAGTTTTGTAAGATATGTGAAGAAGTTAATAGATATAGCAATAGTAATCCTAGAGAAAGAGAAAGTGATATTTTAGAATTAGTCGACCAATTTGGAGGAATGTTATTAGATAGACCAGAAAGAATTGGATTTAAGCCAGATGAGGCATTAGTATTATTAGAACATAGAAATTTAAAAGATGAATATAATAGATATTTAAATACATTTATTGAATTTGTTAATTTTTTAGAAAAAGTACAAATAAACGATTTAGTGGATATGTCAGCAATTAAGAGACTCGTTAAAATATATAATGAAACAGATGATTTAAAAAAATTTATTCAAAAAGTAGTTTACGAATATGAACCCAAAATAGATAGAGCAATTAGAAAGCAAGGAAATGAAATTGCAGAAAAAATGGTAAAAAAAGTAGAAGGAAACAATAGACCATTATTTAGTGAAGAAACAACAAAAAAGATCATGGCACATATTGAAGCAGAGGGATTAGGGGACGTTCCTTAAATCCCTTTTTAATTTTTTATTTAAATATTATAGGGATTTAAGGAACATCCCTTAATCCCTTTGGAGGAGATAAAATGTATGAAATATTTGCAGATTTACATGTACATATAGGAAGAAGTGAAAGTCGGAAAGCCTATAAAGATAACAGCTGCAAAATCTCTTAATTTTGCAAATATTGCAAAAGAATGTGTAGAGAGAAAAGGAATTAATGTAGTTGGGATTATAGATTGTGCATCACCTTATGTTATAGAAGATATTGAAGATTTTTTAAAAACAGGAGATGCTTATGAATTAAAAGATGGTGGAATTATCTATAAAGATAAAGTGTGTATATTACTTGGAAGTGAAGTAGAAACATCAGAAGAAGGAAGAAATGGGAAATGCGGAAGTGCTCATAATATATGCTTTTTTCCACATTTAAAAGATATAAAAGGATTTTCAAAGGAAATGAGTAATCACATTAAAAACATTACTCTAAGTACACAAAGGTCTAATGTATCAGGATATGAACTAATTGATATAGTAGAAAAATATAATGGAATTTTAATACCTGCACATGTTTTTACACCTCATAAAAGCTATTATGGAAATTGTACAGATAGATTAGAAAATATATTCAAAGAAAAATTTAATAAAATATTTGCAATTGAATTAGGACTAAGTTCAGATACATTTTTAGCAGATACAATTTCAGAATTAGAAACAAAAACATTTGTAACAAATTCAGATGCACATTCTCTTCCAAAAATTGCAAGAGAATATAATAAAATGCAAGTAGAAGACATATCATTTAAAGAAATAGTAATGGCTTTAAAAAATGAACAAGGAAGAAAAATTATTTGTAATTATGGTCTTGATCCTAAACTTGGAAAATATCATAGAACATATTGTGATGATTGTGAACAGTCTATAGAAACAAAAGAACCTGTTCAAGTTTGTCCAGTTTGTGGAGGAAAAAATGTAACATTTGGTGTTTTTGATAGAATTGAATTAATAAAAGATAAAAAAGAAACTAAAAGTCCTAAAGGTAGACCTCCATATGTATATCAAGTGCCTCTTGGGTTTATTCCAGGATTAGGAGGAAAAACAATAGATAAATTATTAAATACTTTTGAAACAGAAATGAATATTTTGCACAAATTATCAAAAGATGATATAGAAGCAGTAGTTGGGGAAAAAATAGCCCAAAATATTGTAAATGCAAGAGAAGGTAATATGACAATTCACTCTGGACGGTGGAGGAAATTATGGAAAAATAGAAACAAAATAGTTCTAAAAAACTCCTTATCGAATACAAATTATGTATAAAGATAAGGAGAAATTTTATGAAGAGAAACAAACGAATAAAAATATTTGAAATTATAAAAAATCATATTTTGAATAATAAAAAGGAATATATACTGGTTATTCTTTTATTTATTATAGGAATATTTTTAGGAGTTCTATTTATAAATAATATGAATGAAGTACAAAAATCAGATGTTACAACATATATTAATACTTTTATAGATAGAATGAAAAATACAGAAAGACTTAATTATACAGAACTTTTAAAAAGTAGTATATTACAAAATATTATACTTAGTATAGTGTTATGGTTTTTTGGAACTACAGTAATTCGGAATACCAGTTGTATTTGGATTAATTACATATAGAGGGTTTTGTTTAGGTTATACAATTTCAGTATGTATAACTATTATGGGAATACAAAAAGGAATATCATTTATTCTTATTTTACTTTTATTACAAAATATTTTATTTATACCTGCGATATTAGCATTAGGAGTAAGTGGTTTTAAATTATACAAATCTATTATAAAAGATAGAAATAAAGAGAATATAAAGATAGAAGTTCTAAGGCATACTATATTTTCATTAATAATGTTAATTGTTATGATAATATCATCTATAGTCGAAATATTAGTATCTACTAATGTTTTGAAAGGATTAATAAAATATTTTTAAAAATATTTTAAAAATCTATTTACTTTTTTCAAATTCTTTGATATAACTATATGTAGTTTATGTAAATGGATTATTTTAAAATATAACAAAGGGTAGGGGAAATGTATGGAAAGACAGTTAAAATATTTTTTTGATTTTTTGGAAAATGATAAGAAATTATCAGATAACACATTACAATCTTATAAAAGAGATTTAAAACAATTTAAAAGGTACTTGGAAGCATGTGAACTTCATTATAACAGAGTAAAAGAATCTGATATAAATGATTATATAAAGGAGTTACAAGAACAAGGTAAAAAGGCATCTAGTATTTCTAGATGTATAGCATCTATACGCTCATTTTATCAATTTGTATTAAAAAATAAAAAAGTAAAAGCAGATCCAACTCAAAATATTAAGTCACCAAAAATAGAAAAAAGAGTTCCAAGTGTATTAACTTCAAAAGAAGTTGAATTATTATTAAATCAACCAAAAGATATTGATTTAAAAGGTATTCGTGATAAAGCTATGCTTGAATTTGCTTATGCTACAGGTATGAGAGTTACTGAAATGATATCTTTAAATATTGAAGATGTTGATTTAGAAGAAGGATATGTAAATTGCAAACATTCAAATAAACAACGTACAATACCATTAGGTACTATGTCATTAAAAGCTTTAAGAGAATATGTGGATGAAGCAAGAGATATTTTAGTAAAAACTGAAAATGAAAAAGCATTATTTGTTAATATCAATGGTGGAAGATTAACAAGACAAGGTTTTTGGAAAATAATCAAATTTTATAAAGAACAAGCACACATAACAAAAGAAATAACACCACATGTTTTAAGACATTCATTTGCAACACATTTATTACAAAATGGTGCAGATTTGAAAGCTATACAAACTATGCTTGGACATTCTGATATTTCTTCTACACAAGTTTATATGCAATTCCAAGATGAAGGTATAAAAAATGTGTATAGAAAAGCTCATCCAAGAGCATAAATAAAAAAGCAAAGATATTTAAGTTGAGTAGGTATAAATTTTAAAAGTTTATATTTACTCAACTTTTTGTTTTTTATCAAGGTTGATATTTGTAATAATTAATATTTTATATTATTAAATAAAGTATATATTTTACTAGACATTAAGCCAAAAAAAAGATATAATGTATCTGTAAAAAAATATTTAAAAGGTGTTAAAATGAAGAAAAAAGTATTGTTTATATCAAGTACAGGAGGACATTTAGATGAACTTCTAAGACTTTCTCCTTTATTTGAAAAATATGATTATAATATAATAACAGAAAAAGATAAAGTAAATGAAAGTTTAAAAGAAAAATATGGGGATAAATTATACTTTTTACCATATGGTACAAGAGCCAAATTATTTAGTTATATTTTTAAATACTTTTATTTATGTTTAAAAACAATCTACTTATATTTTAAAATACATCCAAAAGTAATAGTTACAACTGGAACTCATACGGCAGGACCAATTTGTTATTTAGGGAAGTTATTTGGAAGTAAAATAGTTTATATAGAAACATTTGCTTCTACAAATAAAAAAACTGCAACTGGTAGATTAGTGTATCCAATTGCTGATTTATTTATAGTACAATGGGAAGATATGCTTAAACTTTATCCAAAAGCAGTATATGGAGGTTCAATTTATTAATGATTTTAGTATTATTAGGTACACAAAATAATAGTTTTAAAAGACTATTAACAAAAATAGATAATTTAATAGAAAGTGGAGTAATCAAAGAAGAAACAATTGTACAAGCAGGTTATACAAAATATTCATCTAGTAGAATGAAAATTTTTGATTTTATTTCTAAAGAAGAATTACAAAGATATATCAAAAAATCAAATTTTATAATTACACATGGAGGGGTAGGTTCTATTTTGATGTCATTAAGAAATGATAAAAAAGTAATAGCTATTCCAAGATTGCATAGCTATCATGAACATGTTAATGATCATCAAAAAGAAATAGTAGAACTTTTTAATAACAAAGGTTATATTATAGGACTTCAAGATGTAGATGAATTGGAAGAGGCTATTCAAAGGATAGAACAATTTGAACCTAAAAAGTATCAACAAGATAATAATAAAATGTTGAAAATAATTGAAGATTTTATTGATAATTGTTAGGAGATGTGGAAAATGGAAGATGAAAGAGTAGTGAACCCAGGCTTAGAAGGACAAGGGGAGGAAAAGTTTGAAAATTCCTTAAGACCAAGAAATTTAAATGAATATATCGGACAAGAAAAAGTAAAAGAAAATATGAAGATATTTATAGAGTCTGCTAAAAAAAGAAAAGAGCCATTAGATCATGTCCTATTATATGGACCTCCAGGACTTGGTAAAACTACATTATCAAATATTATAGCAAATGAAATGCAATCTAATATAAAGATAACTTCTGGACCAGTAATAGAAAAACCAGGAGATTTAGCATCAATACTTACTAATCTTTCAGAATATGATATTTTATTTATTGATGAAATTCATAGATTAAGTAAAAGTGTTGAAGAGATTTTATATCCTGCACTAGAAGATTATACTTTAGATATTGTAATTGGTAAAGGTCCTAGCAGTAGGTCAATAAGATTAGATTTACCTAAATTTACTTTAGTTGGAGCAACAACTAGAGCAGGAGCGTTAACGACTCCTCTTAGAGATCGTTTTGGAATTATACATAGATTAGAATTATATAATAATGAGGAATTGACTACTATTGTTAAAAGATCAAGCAAAATTTTAAATATACAAATAGAACTAGAAGCGGCAAAAGAGATTGCAAGAAGGTCTAGAGGAACACCTAGAATTGCAAATAGGTTACTAAAAAGGGTTAGAGATTATGCGACAGTATTAGGAGATGGAAATATTAATCTAAAACTTGCAAAACATGCTTTAAATCAGTTAGAAATTGATGAATTAGGGCTAGATGAAATAGATAGAAAATTATTAGACACTATGATAAATCAATATGGAGGTAGAGCGGTAGGAATAGAAGCTTTAGCTGTTAGTGTAGGAGAAGAAATAGACACAATTGAAGATGTTTATGAGCCATATTTAATCCAAATTGGATTTATTGCAAGGACATTAAGAGGGAGAAAGGTACTTCCTGCAGCATATAAACATTTAGGTTATGAAGTTCCAGAAGAGAGTGGAGGAATATCTGGACAAATTTCAGTTTAGAAAGAGTGAAAAAAATGAAATTATTATTACATACTTGTTGTGCACCATGTAGTGTATATTGTATTGATACATTAAGAGAAGAAGGAATAGAACCAGTAGTTTACTGGTTTAATCCTAATATTCATCCTTATATAGAATATAAATCAAGAAGAGACTGTTTAAAGGAATATGCTAGTAGTATAAATGTAGAAGCTATTTTTGAAGATAATTATGGATTACAAGATTTTTGTAAAAATACAATAAATGATTTAAGTAATAGATGTAAAAATTATTGTTATCCAATACGTTTAGAGCAAACTGCAAAATATGCTAAAGAAAATGGCTATGATTGTTTTTCTACTACTTTGCTTGTTAGTCCATATCAGAATCATGAAATGTTAATTCAAGTTGCTGAAAAGATGGCTAAAAAATATGGTATAGATTTTTTATATAGAGATTTTAGAGTAGGATTTAGACAAGGGCAAGCTAAAGCAAGAGAGCTAGGGTTGTATATGCAAAAGTATTGTGGATGTATATTTTCAGAACAACAAATATTTATAACCCACACAAATACAAAGCCAAATTTACCAGAGGGATTCGAGTTTTTACCAGTTAAAAGAAATATTATAATTAGTAAAGAAAAAAATGATAAAAAGCAATATATAAGTTTATTG
>CANPZA010000053.1 GCA_947588915.1 uncultured Clostridia bacterium | reverse complement strand
ACCTGAAGTTGCAACCCCTGCCCCTAAATTTTTCATTAAAGAACCGAACTACAATATCTGCTCCTATTTCTATTGGTTCCTTTTCTTGTACAAATTCTCCATAACAGTTATCTACCATAATGATTACATTTTTATTGATTTTCTTAATTTCTTCTATTATTTTTTCCATTTTTTCAATTGTAATACTTTTTCTTGTTGAATATCCTCTTGATCTTTGTATTTCAATCAATTTTATATCATTTTTTAACAGTCTTTTTGTTATTTTTGGAGTATCAAATTCATTGTCAATTAAATCTATTTGTTCATAGTGTATATCAAATGCTTTTAATGAGCTTTTGCTTTCATTTTTGCCAATCCCAATAACTGTTTTTAATGTATCATATGGTTCTCCTGTTATACTCAGCATAGTATCACCAGGTCTTAGCAAAGCAGATAATGTAATTGATAATGCATGTGTTCCTGATATAAATTGTGTTCTTACTAAACTATCTTCTGCCTTAAATATATTACTATATATTTCTTCTATCTTATTTCTTCCTGGTTCATCAATTCCATATCCTGTTGAAGAATTTAAGTGTGCTTCTTGTAATCCACAATCTTGAAATGCTTTTAAAACTTTTTGGCTATTTTTTTCACATATTTTATCAATACTATCTAATATAGGTCTTATTTCTTTCTCTACTTCTTCTGATAATTCTTTTATATTTTGTTTCATTACCTTTCCTCTTTTTTATTTCTCACATATATTTTACTATATATTAACATATTTTGCAACTAAAAAGGATAGATAATTTTTCAAATTTCTATCCTTTTATTTAGATGCTTTAAATCACTATATTACATATCTTTTTATTAATACTACACCTGCTGCCATAGTTATTAATATTGTTAATCCTAATGTGAAATAAACTTTTGCCTGACCTGTTTTTATTGATAGAATTACTGGAGCATCATCTATGTCATCTTCTCCTGGTTTTTTATTGTCAGGAGTTGAGTCTCTATCTGGAATTCCATATTCATTCTCATCTTCTGTTATTTCAGCTGTATTTGTTAATACTGTACCTAATCCACTTTCACTATTTATCCAAGTAAGTACAACTTCTACATCTGCATATTCTCCTGGTTTTAATAATGTATTTTCTAGCATTCTTGTAGATATTACATTATTTCCTTCATCTGTCCAACCTGGATTATCTGATGCTACAAATTTTAATCCTTGTGGTACATAGTCAGTTACTTCTTTTGCATAACCTTCTATATCTCCTTCGTTAGTAACTCTTATAGAATATCTAAATTTAACTGTAACTTGATTTAATCTATTTTGCTTAATTTCTACTTTTACAACTTGTTCTGGATCATCATATGGATTATGTCCTGTTTGTGTAACTGTTTGTTTTCCATTGTCTATTACTATAGCTTGTGTTACCCATTTTCTTAAAGCTAAGTCAAATTCTCTTAGTTCAATATATTCTTTATCTTGGTCATCTTCTCCATCGTTCCATTCTCCAGGTGTTGAATCTATATCATTTACATCATCACCATTTTCATCTGTATCTTTTGATATTTGTGCTGAGTTTACTATTACTTTATCTGATGAATTTGGTTCTACTACTTTAAATGCTACTTTTACATCTTTATAGTCAGGATTTGTATTAGATATTCCTGCTTCTTTATTAAATGCTTTTAATAAGTTCGGATTTTCTGTAAGTTCAGAATTTTTCATTCTTTCCTCACCTTGTTCCTTTGATAAGTAATCTGTTACAATTACTTCTGCTTCTTCAGGGTCTTCTGTTATTACATAAGTTTCGCCATCTTGTATTATTGTATTTCCCTCTACTTGTGCAATATCTTCTCCTTGTCTTAATTTTCTGTACATTTCCCATCTATATTCTTTATTTGTTTCATTATCTGGTAAGAACACTAATCCATCTGGAATATCATCTAATACTTGTGCAGCATATCCATTTCTTGCACCTTCATTAAATACTCTAATTGTATATTCTACTGTATTTCCACTTACAACAGTTAATGGATCTTTTCCATGTTGATATTCTATTTTATCGTTTTCACTATTATAGTTTACTTGTGGTATACGACTATCTACATTGTTATTTTCAATCTTTGTAATGAATTTTCTTAAAGCTAAATCAAATGGTTTTATAATTACCTTTTCAAAATCATCATCATCTTCTTGTCCTGGTATATATGGACCTGTTTGATCATCTTTATATTCTGGTAGTTTTTCATCTGATGGAAGTTGTACATTATCTTCTTCTGAATCTCTATCATCAATAGATTGTTTTTTATCATCTAAATATTCTGTAATATCTGCAATATTTGTTATTGCTTGGTCATATTTTGCATCTTCTTCTATTTTACACATAATTGGAACATCTACAAATGATAAAACTATTGTTCCTTGTTCATTTTTCGTTGCTTTATTTATCTTTTTGTCTTTTAAATAGCTTGTTGTTACTGTTCTACCATCTTCAGATACTGACCAACCATATTGTTCATTATAACTATTATCTACATATGTCAAATATGGTGGTAAATGATCTTTTATTTCTCCTGCATATCCATCGATATCACCTTCATTATATACTCTTATCATGTATACAACCATATCACCTGGTTCTACCTCTACTGGTTCTTTTGAATGATTGTATTCAGCTGTTGTTATTAATTTTCCTTGTGCATCTGTAGTATTCAATTTAGATGTATCCACAACAGGTGCTCTTGAATAAGATCCATCTGGATTTGTTAATTTTTCATTATCTTGTATTGTATCATCTTTGCTTACTGCTATAATAAATTTTCTTGCTACTAAGTCAAATGATTGTAACACAACATTATCATAGTCTTCATCATCTTCATATTTTTTCCAAACCTCTGTATTTGAATCTCTATCATCAACTGAATCTCCATTTGAATTTGCATCTTCTGTTATAGCTGCTTCATTTCTAATTTCTGCTCCTGTTATGTTATCAGATATTACTCTAAATTTTACAGCTAATTCTTTATATTTAAGGTCATCATTTGTTTTTTTACCATCATTTTTCCCAAATGCTTTGATTAGATTATCATTGTCTGTTTTTTCATTATCCTTTGATAAGTAGTTTGTTCTTATCATTGTTACTCTGTTATTTTCATCAATGTCGCTTTCTTCAAATCCCCATAAATAATCTTGGTTAAAATCAATTGCTGCTTTTTCTTCAGCTGTCAATGTTGGATCATTTTGTAAATCTTCATCTTGTTTTTCTGACCATAAGAATTCTAATCCTTCTGGTACATCTTCTGTAATTTCTTCTGCATATCCATCTATAGTACCTTCATTATAAATTCTAAATGTATATGTAACAATATCTCCTTTTTTTACAGGTACTGGTTCTTTGTTTAACTTATAATCAGCTGTTGTAACTAATTCTCCATTTTCATCGGTTTTATTTAATTTACTTACGTCAATATCTTTTATTCTACTTGGTTCTATGTTTTGATTATTTACTGCTGTTATAAATTTAACTAACTTTAAGTCAAATCCATTTAATACAACTATTTTCTCAAAGTCATCATCATCTTGTTGTCCTTTATAATAGAACTCTGGATCATCTAAGTCTGTTTTATTGCTTGTATTTCCTCTATAATCTGGCATATTATTTTGAGCTATATTTGGATGTGTTCCTGGTTCAGAATCTATATCTGCTCCCACTTGATTTACAATCTCTCCTACTTCTTGATCATATGCTTTTGAAATCCATGCAATATTTGTTAAAGATTTTCCTGATGTATCTGCTGTCTGTAGTACTTTACATTCAATTTCAACTGTTTCCTTATCTAATGTTCCATTATAAGGATCTAGATTTTCTTGATTATCTGATTTTCTAACTAAAGTTACTGTATTAGTTGCTTTATCATAATTTCCTTTATCAAAATTTCCATTTACTACTTGAACAAATTCTAATCCTGTTGGTAGTTGATCTACTATTTCTGTTGGACGTCCAGCCTTTTTACCTTCATTATAAACTGTAAGTTCATATGTTATTGTATCATCTACTTGTACAACTACAGGATCTTTTCTATGTTTATATTTTACTGTTGCACCTGTTGTTGATGCAGAATGTTCTATTTCTGGAACTCTTGTATTATTTACTGCTACTCCATTTACTTTTGTTATGTATTTTCTTAAAGCTAAATCAAATGGTACGGTTTGTTTTAATTCTAAAGTTTTTTCTACTTCCTGTGGAGTTGCTGTTACTTCAATTACGGGTTGTTGTGCACCTTCTTCATTATTAGTAAGATTTTCTTTTCCTTGTGCAGACCATAACTTAATTTCTCTTTCATCATAATTTACTTTTACTTTTATTGATATATCTTTTAGCTGATTAGTTGGAATAGAAATATAAAAATCTTCTTTAACTAAATTACTTACTGTTCTTCCTGATTCATTTACTAATGTGTATCCTGATTCCATTTTTTGGCCACCATTAGTTATTTCTAAATCGATTGTATATGGTTTAGAAGAGTTTAATTCTGTAATACTAATTGGTCCTATAAGAGTATTTTCTCCTGATATTTTGCTTTGTAGTGTTTGGGTTTCAAGTATTGCTGGCGCACCTGATTTTCCTAAGCTTGAACTTAAATCAGCATATTTGCTTGCATTTGCTTTTGCATTACTGATTATATAATACCATAATGCTCTTGCCTGTTCACTTCTAGCTTTTCCCTGTGAGCTTTCTTTTTGATATTCAGCTAAATCAGTATAATGTTTACCTCCAACATCCCATATTTGATCATTATCCTCTTTATAGTAATATAACCAATTTGTCTTTCCAGTTTGATCAAAATCTCCATCTTTTTCATAATTTGTGAAATACCAAATTACAGCTTGTTGTACAGCACTTATTTCGTTTTCTGTTAAGGCATTTTCTGTTAATTCACATTCTGTTGGAGAAGCATTACCAAGAAAATCTGCTACATCATCATATTTATCATCATAATTAAATGCTGAGCACATTAGTTCCAAATTTTCACTAAAATTAAGCTCTTTTTCACTATTTGCAAATTTAAGAATTTTATAAATTAACTCTTTTCTATCATTTTCAGTAGTATTTTCATTTGCTGGTAAATATAATCCATCTGCAACGGCTAAAAGAAGATTATATTTATCATAAGATATATCATCTATTTCTATGTTACTACCAAATAGCTTAATAAACTTGCTTTTTATAAGTTCTCTTTCTGTTTTCATATCATAATAAATATCATAACTAGCTTCGTGATGGGTTCCAAAATTTGTAATATCTGCATCTATACAATATATATCAAAATTATCATAACTGTTTCCGTCGTCGTCTCGAAATTTTACTATATTATTTAAATTATGAGCATGACCACCTTGTCCACTAGGGTCTAAAATTGAATAAGCCATATTGGGTTCATTGTCAGTCATTTGTGGAATTAATCCCATTTTTACTGATTCTTCAAGTCTAGTTTCTGCATTTACTATACCACATTGAGCTAATGCAAATACTATAAATAGGATTACTGTTGTTAATTTTAATAAACTTCTTTTTACGTTCATTTTTTATCTCCTTTATATTTAAAATTTATTTTTCCGTCTATATCAACATTTTACACTTTTTTAAAATTAAGTCAATAGGCTTTTTTATGTCATTTTTTAGTTTTTTTTTACTATTAATTCTTCCTTACGGAAGTATTATTTACCTATTACATAATTTTAAAAGTCCCTACATTACAATTATATTACATTTTTGTAATAAAATCAAGACTTTACGTAAATTAATCTCATTTTTTGTTTATCCGTAGCATTTTATTCAATCTAATTTTAAAATCATATTCTTTAATCTTATACAATATATTTTTATAGGTGGTAAAATATGGCTATAAAAAATAAAATATTTAAAATATTTATCTCTTTTTTTATTTGTATTTTTGTTTTTGGAGTACGAACAACATATTGTGATGATTTAGATTTGGAAGATGAAGCTATAGATATTGCATCTGAGATTAAAAATGTTACATTAGAAACTTCAAGTAATGTTAATACTAGCTTAAACTTAAATTCCCGTTCATGTGTTGTTTTAGATAGAATTAGTAAAAAGACTTTATATGGTAAAAATGAAAATAGCAAAGTAAAAATGGCATCTACAACAAAAATAATGACAGCTACTATTGTTCTTGAGAATTCTTCTTTAGATAAAATTGTTGAAGTATCAAAAAAAGCTGGTGGAACTGGCGGTTCAAGATTGGGATTAAAAGCTGGTGATAAAATTAGTATTCGTGATTTATTATATGGTTTATTATTATGTTCTGGGAATGATGCAGCAATAGCTTTAGCAGAAAGCATTTCTGGCTCAGTTGATGAGTTTTCTAAATTAATGAACAAAAAAGCTGAAGATTTAGGGCTTTATAATACTCATTTTGAGTCTCCACATGGTTTGGATTCAGATAATCATTATACTACTGCTTATGAATTAGCTGTTTTGTCTGATTATGCATTAAAAAATTCTACTTTTAAAAATATAGTTGGAACTAAAAATTATACCGTAACAATTAATGGTCATCCTAAGGCTTTATCCAATACAAATGAATTATTAGGAAATTTAAATGGTGTTTATGGAATTAAAACAGGTTTTACAAATGGTGCTAATCGTTGTTTAGTTACTGCATGTAAAAGGGGAAATATGGATATTATTTGCGTAGTTTTAGGTGCAGATACGAAAAATTTTAGAACAAAAGATAGTATTAAGTTAATTGAATATTCTTTTAAAAATTATGAATATTTTAATATTAAAGATTATATTTATAATTATTTAGATGACTGGAAAATATCTCATAATGATTTTTTTTATGTTGAAAAGGGACTTTCTAATAATATAAATTTAAAAATTGATCCTTCTATTGAGGAAACTCCAATTATTCCTATAAATAAAGAATGGATTTCTTCAATTAAAGCAGAAATTGATATTAACTCTTATTTAATTGCTCCAGTTAAAACAAATGATTTAATTGGTAAATTAGATGTATTTTCTGAAGGTAATAATATTGCAAGCTTTAATTTGCTTTGTGATTCAGATATAAATAAAAATAATATATTTAATTACATTATTAATTTTTTTAAATACTACCCTAAAAACTTAGAGGAATCAATATTCTAGAAAATATATTTTACAAATTAAAAAATCCAACTTTAATCAATAGCTGGATTTTTTAATTTAATTATTTTTTATTTTACATTTTCTTTTATATAGTCTACTACATCTCCTACAGTTACAACTTTCTCAGCATCACTATCAGGAATTTCTATATCAAATTCTTCTTCTAATGCCATAACTAATTCAACTATATCTAATGAATCAGCTCCTAAATCATCAATAAATGATGCTTCCATTGTTACAGCTGTATCTGAAACTCCTAATTGTTCTACAATTATTCCTTTTACTTTTTCTAAAACTTCTTCTGAACTCATACCTTAGAGTTCACCTCCTCTCAAGTTTGCGAATAATTTATTCATATTTCATTTATATTATATGTTTTTACATTTGTCAAGTATATTTATAAAATATTTTTATTTTGTACTGGTAGGTCAAAAATAAATTATTTTATTTTTGATTTTGTTGTTTTTCGAATTCTTGAATCATATGGTCTACAGCTTTGTTTTCAACAAATTTTTCAGCTTGAATAATAGTATATTCAAATAATAATGCATCACTACTTCCATGTGCTTTTACTACTGGTTTTTTTACTCCTAAAAATAGTGCTCCACCATAAGATTTATAATCCATTGCTTTTGATAGTGTTTTTATTGGTTTTTTTGCTATTAAATAAGATATTTTTGTAAATATGTTTTTTGTAAAACTTTCAACTAAACTTTTCTTTACGAATTTTCCTAATCCTTCTGTCGTTTTTAAGAATACATTTCCTGTGAAACCATCTGTCACTATAGCATCTATTTTTCCTGAGAATGCATCTCTTCCTTCTACATTTCCAACAAAATTAATATTTAATTCTTCAGCCTTTTCCTTTAATAATTTATAACTTTCTCTTACTAATTCATTTCCTTTAGTTTCTTCTGTTCCTATGTTTAATAATCCTATTGCTGGATTTTCAATTCCATATGTATTTTTTAAGTAAATGCTAGACATTTGTGCAAATTGTAATAGATTTATTGGTTTACAATTTGTATTTGAACCTGCATCAATTAATAGTAATTGGCTTTTATATGCAGGTAAGATTCCTGCTAATGCTGGTCTGTCAATTCCCTTTATTCTTCCAACTATTAATGTTGCTCCGAGTAAGTAATGCTCCTGAATTTCCTGCTGAAATAAAGACATCTCCCTCATCTTCTTTTAACATTCTGAATCCAACTACCATTGATGAATCTTTTTTATGCTTAATTGCAACTGTAGGTTGGTCTTCCATTTCTATTGTTTCTTGAGCATTTTTTATTTTTAATCTATCTGATATTTCTTCAATTTCTTTGCCATAAAATTCTTTTACTTTATTTCTAATTACCTGTTCTTTTCCAACTAGGATAACTTCAGCTTTAACTTTATTTATAGCATTTACAGCACCTTTTATATTTGCATCTGGTGCATTATCTCCTCCCATAGCATCTAATATTATTTTCATTTGGATCCTCCTAATTTCATCTTTATCTGTCCATAACTAATTATATTTTTAATATATATATTTTATTATGCTTTAGAAAAAAAAGCAATAGATTTATAAGAAAAAACAAAATATCGCACATAGTTTTCTATATGCGATATTTTTTTGAAATTTATTTCTATTAAGCTAATATATCAGCTACAACTCCTGAACCTACTGTTCTACCACCTTCACGGATAGCGAATCTTAATCCTTTTTCAATAGCGATAGGCGTAATTAATTCAATTGTCATAGATACATTATCACCTGGCATAACCATTTCTGTTCCAGCTGCTAATTCAATAACACCTGTAACATCTGTTGTTCTAAAGTAGAATTGTGGTCTATATCCATTGAAGAATGGAGTATGTCTTCCACCTTCTTCTTTAGTTAATACATAAACTTCTGAAGTGAATTTTGTATGTGGATTTATTGTTCCAGGTTTAGCTAAAACTTGACCTCTTTCAATTTCTTTTCTATCAATTCCTCTTAATAATGCTCCAATATTATCTCCAGCTTCTGCTTGATCTAATAATTTTCTGAACATTTCAACACCTGTGATAACTGTTTTCTTTCTTTCTGTTGATAAACCAATGATTTCAACTTCATCAGAAACTTTAACTGTTCCTCTTTCTACTCTACCTGTTGCAACTGTTCCACGTCCTGTAATTGTGAATACATCTTCAACTGGCATTAAGAATGGTTGATCAATTGGTCTGTCTGGTGTTGGAATATAGCTATCAATAGCATCTAATAATTCCTTCATAGGTTTGTAAACTTCATCATCTGGATTTGTAGATGTAGTTTCTAATACTTGTAATGAAGATCCTTTTATAATTGGAATTTCATCTCCTGGGAAATCATATTCTGTAAGTAAGTCTCTTACTTCCATTTCAACTAATTCTAATAATTCTGGATCATCAACCATGTCACATTTATTTAAATAAACAACGATGTATTTAACACCAACTTGTCTTGCAAGTAAGATATGTTCTCTAGTTTGTGGCATAGGACCATCTGCTGCTGAAACTACTAATACAGCACCATCCATTTGTGCAGCACCAGTAATCATGTTTTTAACATAGTCAGCATGTCCTGGACAGTCAACGTGTG
>CANPZA010000052.1 GCA_947588915.1 uncultured Clostridia bacterium | reverse complement strand
CAAATTTTACAGAAGTTAGGGATAAATTAGAAGAAGCTGGACTTAAATTCTTAGAAGCAGAAGTCCAGATGGTTCCAACAACTACAATAACTCTAGATGAAAAAGGTATAGAAAAAATGGAAAGACTAATCGAAAGATTAGAAGATTTAGATGATGTATCTAATATTTATCACAATTGGGAAGAATAAAAATATATAAATTGCAAAAAGATAAATGACATATAAAGTTATTTATCTTTTTGCTCTAGATAAAATAAATTATAAAGGGTGGTTTAAATGGGACAAAAGAGGAATCAAAAACTTTTATTAATTATAATAGTAATATTAGTAATATTAATCTTACTAATTGGTTTTAGTATTGTATATTTTTCAACAGATATATTAAAAAGTAATAAACAATTATTTTTTAAATATACATCTCAAATGATTAATGAAAAAAATGGATTTATTGATAAACAATTAAAAACATATTTTGAAAAACAAAGCAACACGCCATATACTGATGAAGGATCTATATCTTTGAATATTAGTCCAACAGAGGGACAAGAACAATTTGAAAATGCAAATAATATGAATTTAACTTTTTCAGGACAAGTGAATAAATTAGATAACAAATTAGAACAAAATATTAGCTTAAACTATTCTGATGATGTACAATTTCCACTTACCTATAAACAAATAGGAGATATAATTGGAATTCAAACAGATTATATAGGAAGTAAATTCATTACTACAAATAAAGAAAATAATTCATTAAAAGAAATAGCAACACAAGATAGTATAGATAAAATTGAAGAAATAGCTGATGTTGAGCTAACAGAAGAAGACAAGCAATATATTATAAAGGTATATGTAGATTGTATAAATAAACAATTACAAGATAGTAATTTTAGTAAAGTAGAAGAAACAAATAATAAAGGATATAAATTAAACTTTAATGGTGAAAATATAAAAAATATAATAACAAGCTTATTAGAAACAACAAAAAATGATGAAAGAATAATGAATAAGTTAAATGAGTATATAAAAACTCTAGATGATTCAGAAAGTATAGAAACAAGTGATATTGATGATTTAATAAATAATATCAATGAACAGGATTTTAATGATATTAATTTAGAAATAACTGTATATCAAAACAATGGTAAAACAAATAAATTAAGCATAAAATTAAATGAATTTGAAATTAATATAGAAAAAACTTCATCAGATGATAATTTACAATACAAAGCTTCTTTAGGAGCTGATGAAATGAAAGTAGATTTATCAGCAAATTATAAAGGCTTAAATAATATGCAAGATATAAATGAAAATTATGAATTATCAATTCAGTATAGTGTTAATAATCAAATTTTATCAGGTGCAAGTCAAAATAAAAAAGATACTGTTAGCAGTGATATGAAAGAAAAAGTAGAATTAATAAATGCCAATATTGTTACTGATAGAATAGAAAGTGGAAAAAGTATTCAAGATCCAATTACAATTGAGGAAATAGAACAAATGGATTTATCTTCTTATAATCTAGAAGCAAATGAAGAAGATGGAATAATAACTTTGAAATCAACAGATACAGATGATGTAGTTCAAATTGATGAAAATGGAGAAATCATAGAAGAACAAGAAACACAAGAAAATAGTAGTGATAATAATGAAGAAGTACAATTAGAATGGAAATATAATTATAGTAATAATTTGAAATTTGTTGATAGTGTAAATATCGAAGAATATAATAGCGAAAATAGTTTATTACTTGATGATATGGATACAGAACAAAAAAATAGTTTTATGATGGCTGTTATTCAAAGAATACAAAATGTAAACGAAAAACAAATGGAAGAATTAGGAGTAGATGAAAACCCTATACAATATATAATTCCACAATATTTATTCAATTTATCAGGTTTAAATTCAACAAGTAATATAAATCAAGAAGAAGTAGATGAATATAATACTAAATTTGAAAATTATGAAAATACAAATTTACAAGGGGTTACTGTAAAAGGTTTAATTACTACAATAGCTATAAATAACGGAATAGAGGAATCAGAAGAAAATTCAGAAGAAGAATATTATGAAAATAGAAATGAAAACTATTTAATAAAAGAAATTCATTTTGATGGAGAAGAATATGATGTAAATAGTCAAAACTTGAAATTAATTAAGACTAGTATAGAAACCGAAAGCTATTATAGAGTAGAATTTGAAAAGGATGAAAATACAGGTATTATATATAGAGTAGTTATAAATAAAAAATAGTTCTATAAATAAAAAAAAGGCATATAATATTTTATTATATTATATGTTCTTTTTTTATGAAGGAGAGAATTTTTAAATGAAAAATATAGAGGAGATACTAAAATATTTTCCAAATCAGATTTATACAATAATAAAAAATACATTAAATCAAAATAGTAGTTTAGAAATGTGTCTACAAGAAATTAGAATTAGAGTAGGAAGACCAATATTACTAAAAAGTAGACAAGCTGATATTATAATTAATTATAATGTCAACACAACAGAAATCTTGCAAACATTAGAAAAGTTATGTGAAAATTCAATATATGCTTATAAAAATCAGATATGTGAAGGATTTTTGACAGTAAAAGGAGGACATAGAATAGGAATAACAGGAACAGCAGTATGTGATAGTAATAAAATAATTAATTTAAAATATGTAACAAGTTTAAATTTCAGGATAGCAAGACAAATAATAGGATGTAGTAATAATTTAGTAAAAGAAATTATTGATGTACAAAATAATACAATATACAATACTTTAATTGTTTCACCCCCAGGAAAAGGAAAAACAACAATGTTAAGAGATATAATAAGAAATATAAGCAATGGTATAAATAACTTGAACTTTAAAGGTATGACTTGTGGATTAGTGGATGAAAGAGGAGAAATAGCTGCTATGTATAAAGGTGCTCCTCAAAATGATATTGGTATTAGAACAGATGTAATAGAAAACATTTCAAAATCAAAAGGTATTAGAATGTTAATTCGTTCAATGACACCAGAAGTTATTGCTTGTGATGAAATAGGCTCACAAGATGATATGTATAGTATTCGGCGAAGCACTAATTTCAGGTGTAAAAGGAATATTTACTATGCATGGAAAAACAATGGAAGATATAAAAAATAATAAATATATTAATAATTTGGTAGAAACAAAACAAATAGAAAAAATATTCTTTTTATAATATATGTAAAAAAAGTTCTAAATTAAAAATATATGAATATAATATATAAAACTATAAAAAGGACAAGGTGTAAAAATGCAAATTATTAGATATATCATATTATTTTTTATTTTAGCTCGGATGTAGCTTATTAGGAAGATATTTATCAAGGAAGTATGTAATAAGAGTAAAAGATTTAGAAGAATTAAAAAATGCACTAAATATGTTTAAATCAAAAATCAAATTTACATATGAACCTATACCAGAGATATTTGATCAAATCGCAAATAATACTCAAGAAGGTGTGGGACAAATATTTGAAATAGCAAAAGATAAAATGGAAAAAATGAATGCAAACAAAGCTTGGGAAGAAGCGGTTGAAGAAAGTGAAAATGGATTAACAAAAGAAGATAAATATGTATTAAAAACACTATCAAAATTATTAGGACAAACAGATCTAGAAGGACAAATAAGTCAAATAGAAATAACAAGTAAATTCTTAGAAACCCAACTAAAAGAAGCACAAATACAGAAAGAAAAAAATGAAAAATTATATAGTAAATTAGGAACAACAATAGGATTAGCTATTGTTATTATATTATGTTAGACAAAACAAAATGGAGGAAATATGGATATTAATTTATTATTTAAAATAGCAGCAATAGGAATACTAGTTGCTGTATTGCATCAAGTTCTAGTAAGAGCAGGAAGAGAAGATCAAGCAATGATGACAACACTTGCAGGATTAGTAATTGTATTAACAATGGTAATAAAAGAAATAAGCGGACTATTTGACACAGTAAGAACAATATTTAATTTATAGAACATATGGGAGGGGGAAGATTGGGACAGGTACAACTTTACCCTTTTGGGTAAAGTTGTACCTGTCCCAGAGTTACACACTATGGAAGTTATGAAGATTGTGGGAATTGCTTTAATTTCTCTTATTATTATCATATTATTGAAACAGTATAAACCAGAGTTTGCTATCTATATTAGTATATTGACTGGAATATTGATTTTATTTCTAGTAATGGATGAATTACAAGGAATTGTAACTTTGCTACAATCTTTTGCAAATAGAGCATCTATTAATGCAAGATTTTTAACATTATTAGTAAAAATAACTGGGATAGCATTTTTATCTGAATTTGCTGTTAGTATTTGTAAAGATTCTGGTGAAAGTGCAATTGCTAGTAAGATAGAGATAGGAAGCAAAATTGTTATTATATCTATGTCTATACCAATTATATCTAGTTTATTAGAAATAATATTGGATATATTACCATCATAATATTTAATCCTATCTAAAAGATAAAAACTTATAAAACTAATAAATAGGAGTACAAATGAAGAGGTTAATGTTGTTTTTTTTAATATTAATAATGTTTTCTTTTATATGTCCATATATGTATTCAAATAGTTTAGCAAGTAGTATAGATGAAATAGAAGAACAACAAAAAGAATATGGTATACAAGATTTTTTAAAAAATTCAAAGAAATATATAGGAGAAACTTTTGATGATGTTAATATAGATGAAGTATTAGAAGATGCAATTAAAGGAGAAGTTGATAATTCTAGTTTGATACATAGTGTAGTTAATTTATTTGGTAAAGAGGTAACAAGCTCAATTAAAGTAATAGGAAGTATCTTAGTTATTATAGTAATACATAGTATTCTAAAATCAATTAGTGATAGCCTGGAAAATCAGGGAATTTCAAAATTAATTTATTATGTACAATTTATATTAATTATTACAATTATAATGACAAATTTTTCAGATATAGTGAAAATGGTACAGGATACAACTGTAAATCTAGTAGCATTTATGAATATGTTAGTACCACTTTTAATTACACTTATGATATCAACAGGAAGTATTGCAACAAGTGGGATTTTAGAACCTGTAATATTATTTACAATTAATTTTATTGGAAATATGATACAAAATTTTATTATTCCTCTTATATTGATATTTACAAGCCTTATTATTATATCTAAACTTTCAGAAAGTATTAATATTGATAAATTAACAAAATTTTTAAAATCTGGAGTAGTGTGGTTTTTAGGTATAGTTTTAACTGTATTTGTTGGAATTGTTTCTTTGGAAGGAACAATGTCAAGTAGTGTGGATGGAATTACTGCTAAAACTACTAAAGCGGTTGTGAGTTCAGCAATTCCAGTTGTAGGTAAGATATTAGGCGATGCGGTAGATACTGTACTTCGGTGGAGGTATTATATTAAAAAATGCAGTGGGAATTGTTGGTGTAATAATTATTATAGGGATTTGTATTGTCCCAATTATAAAATTAGGAATACTTACAGTTATATATAAACTTTTATCAGGTATTACTCAGCCAATTGCAGATAAGCAAATTACTGATTTATTGGAACAAATAGGAGATGTTTTTAAAGTGTTTTTGGCTATATTAAGTAGTATATCATTTATGATTATTATTGGAACTGCATTGGTTTTAAAGATATCTAATAGTGGGATGATGTATAGATAAGGAGTAAATAAAATGATAAAATTTTTTAGCTCTTGGGTAAAAACATTAGGACTAGCTATTGTAGTAGTTTCTGTTTTAGAAATGTTATTGCCAGATAATAAAACTAAGAAATATGTTAGGATGGTTATGGGGATATATGTTTTGTTTACTATTATCTCGCCTTTTATATCAAATAAAGAAATGTTTAATATAAATAATATAGATTTTGAAAATTATGTATCAGCTAGTTCAAATGTGGATTTAAATAATAATTCTATGGATAAAAGGATACAAAATTTATATATTGAAGAATTACAAAAAGATATAACAAAAAAATTAAATGAAAAAGGATATGTTGTGCAAAGTTGTATAGTGGATGCACAGATAACAGATAAAGAAGAGGAAACTAAAATAACGAAGATTAGACTACAGGTTGAGAAATCACAAATACCTAAAGAAGAATCTCAAGAAGATTTAGAAAATAAAATAGTAGTTGGTATTCAAAAGATAAAACCTATTGATGTTTCATCGAGTGATGTTACAAAAGATAATACTAGTAAAGACAATTCAAAAGAAAATGGTTTAAGTCAGGCTGATATTCAGAATATAAAAAAATTTTTAATACAAGAATATGGAGTGGATGAGAAATGTTTGGAGATAAATTAAAGGAATTATTTTCTGATAAACAAAATGAAGGAAATAAGAATAACAAAAAGAGAGTAGAAAATTTAGTTTTTTTTATTGTTTTACTTATAATAACAATTGTTATTATAAATGTTATTTGGAATGGTAATGAACAAACAAATAAGCAGGAAAATAATACTTCTTCAAAACAGTTAGCATATACAGATAAAAGTACAAGTGAAAAGAATAATGAAAGTAATAATAATTTAGCTATGGAATTAGAAAATATATTATCTAGAATACAAGGAGTTGGAGAAGTAAAGGTGTTTATTAATTATTCAGAGTCTAGTCAAGTGGTTGCTATGTATAATGAGACTACAAGAACAAGTAATACACAAGAAAATGACACATCAGGTGGGACAAGGAAAATAGAAGAGGTAGATTCACAAAAGGATATTATATATGAGGAAAGTGATGATGGGATAAAAAAACCTATTACTCAAAAAGTTGTAGAGCCAAAGGTTGAAGGAGCTATTATAACAGCAAAGGGTGCAAATAATGCAGAGATTAAAGCAAATATCATACAAGCAGTTGAGGCTGCAACAGGGCTTGCTACTCACAAAATACAGGTGTTTGAAATGAATTAGGAGGATTTGTTATGAAGATTATAAAGAAAAATCAAATTATTGTTTATGTAATTGTTTTAATTTTAATGGTTGCAGGGTATTTGAATTATACGAGTAATACAAAAGAGCAAGTAGCTCTTGAAACTGCGGTTCAAATGGAACCAGATGATACTAAATTAGCAAATATAGGAGATGCAAAATTGGTTAATAGTAATGATGTTTTAGAAGAAAATATAGTTACTAATGAAGTAGTTGATCAAAATACTACAAATACTATTGATGATAGTGATATTCAAACAAGTGCAACTAATAGTAGTGATTATTTTGTTAAATCTAAATTAGAAAGAGATACTATGTATTCACAAATGCTTGAAACATATGACAAAGTTCTAAATAGTTCTAATTCATTGGAAACACAGAAACAATCTGCAACAGAAGAAATACAGAAAATTAATAATATTAAGAATAGTATTATGATATGCGAGAATTTAATTAAGACAAAAGGGTTTGAAAATAGTGTTATATTTGTAAATGGTGAGAGTATTAATATTATAATAGAAGCAGATGAGTTAAAGCAAGAAGAAGTAGCACAAATACAAAATATTATATCAAGAGAAATGAATGCTAAAATTGAAAATATACATATTACTAATAAGTGAAAAAGGGCAAAAAAATAAGCCCTCTTTTTGTTAGGCAGAATTTTTAGTCATTTTTCTAATATATTTTCCTATTTCTTCATTAGTCAATTCTAATTCATTAATCAAATTTTTTAGAACATCTCTTCTTGGTAAGTCTTCTTCATTGTCAATGCGAACATATTGCCTTAAGCTGATTCCAAGTATGTTAGACATATCTTGTTGAGTATATTTTTTGGCTTTTCTTTTTTCTTTAATCATAAAATCACCTTTATTAATATTACAATAATTATTACACAAAAATTGAAATAATTGTATTGACTTTTAATGGCATATTTACATTTTAAAAAATTATAAAAACTGGTCATAACATATTGACATAAAAATATCAATTAAATAAAATTATAATTAGTTTAAAATAAAAATAAGAAATGGAGGAAAAACAAATGAAGAACAAAGGAATTACACTAATAGCACTAATTATAACAATAATTATACTATTAATTTTGGCAGGGATATCAATTGCAACATTAACAGGAGATGAGGGGATATTAACAAAAACAGAAGGGGCAAAAGGAAAAAATGATTTAGAAAGTCTAAAAGAAGAAGCAAAACTAATGTTATCAGAAAGAAAAATAGAAGATAAAACAGGGCAAGAAAAAAGGACATTAAAAGAGGATTTAGAAAAACAAATAAGTGGAAATAAAGTAATTGAAGGAGTAAAGGATTTGACAGATGTATATTACGTAACTAGAGATGGAAAAACCATAACAGTATATGAAGATGGAACGATAGAAGAAGGAAAAGTAGATATATGGGATGGAGAAAGTAAAACAAAACCAGAAATAGATGAAGAAAAAAATTGGCATATATATACAACAAAAGAATTAAAATATTTTGCAGATTTTGTAAATGGAAAAGAAGAAAAAGGAGATTTAACTATAACAGAAACAACGACAATATATTTAGAAAATAATTTAGATTTAGGAGCAAGACAGAAAGATGGAGAAAAAACAAATGGAACAGCATGGACAGAAATAGGAACAGATACTACAAATTCATTTAAAGGAATATTTGAAGGGAATAATCATACTATAAGGGGAGTATATGTTAATAAAACAGGGCAATATGTAGGATTATTTGGACATACAACAAATATTATACAAAACTTAACAATAAAAAATAGCTATATTGTTGGCGGTAGTGCTGTTGGTGGAATAGCAGGATGGCGGAAAAACAATAAATAATTGTCATAATGATAATACACAAGTTATGACAAATGAAGGAAATTTCCATACAATAGGAGGAGTAGTAGGAAGAATAACTGGGAATGTAGAAGATAGTACTAATTCAGGAATGGTTTTAGGAAATGGAGTATCAACAACAGATGATTGCAGTTATTGTGGAGGAATAGTAGGAAGTATGAGCAATAGTTCAACTACAGTTAAAAATTGTATTAATACAGGGAAAGTAATAGCAAAAGGAGCTGAAGTAGGAGGGATTATTGGAATATCATATGGCAAAATAACGATTGATAATTGCAGTAATTCTGGAGAAATAAGTGGTAAATCGTGGGTTGGTGGAACTCTTGGCATAGCTAATATTAATGGTATTGCAGTAAATAATTCTACTAATATTGGAAGGATAGAATCCAAAGCAAATAGTGGAGGAATCGTAGGAGGGGGCAATGGTCCTGTTTATATGACAGTTAGTAATTGTAGTAATTCTGGAACGATTTCTGGACCTAGATCTGGTGGAATTGTGGCTCAACTATCAGGAACGATTGAAAAATGTTATAATACAGGCAAAATAATAAGTATACAAACTAATTCGTCAACCATAGATTTGGGAGGAATTTGTGCTGGGGCAGTTGGAGATGAAACAACAGTTAAAAATTGTTATAATATTGGAGATATATTAGTGGAAGAAAAAAACACGATAAACGAATTATATATTGGTGGGATAGCAGGTATAGGTAGTTCTGATAAAATAACAATAAGTAATAATTATAATATAGGAAGAATACAAGTTAATTCAAATACTATAACAATATCTTATATAGGCCCAATAATAGGAGGACGTTCTTCTGGTAGCGATTATACAGCCAATAATAACTATTATTTAGAAGGTATATATACAGAATTTAATAACACAGAAGGAGAAAGTAAAACAGAAATAGAAATGAAAGAAGAAGGAATATTAACATTATTAAACAAAGATCAAAATCCAGCAGTTTGGGAATTTAAAGCAGGAAAAAATAATGGATATCCAGTATTGATAGGAATGTAGGAGTGTATCGGAAAGTTTGTGTAAACTTTAAACTTCTTATGATAATTTTTTAAAATTAAATAATTGACTTTGACAAA
>CANPZA010000051.1 GCA_947588915.1 uncultured Clostridia bacterium | reverse complement strand
AATTAATGCAATAGAAAAAAGAATAGAAAAATAAAAATAAATACCAAAAAAGAAATAAACTGTAAAAGTATTGACAATCAATAAAAACAAGTGTTAAAATAGAAATGAAAAATACAAATAAAACCTCAAAAAGTGCTTAAAATCAGTACATTAGATAGGGGTCACCAAAATAAATTATATTTAAAAGGGAGTAGCTTGAAAATTACTAATCAACAGTCGCGATATTTAATGAAATATCTGGTTAGTAAGCTAAAAATATATAGTAAGTGAGACTTTTAAAAGGAATTATTAAGTTATTTTCTTTTAAAAGTTTTTTCTTTATATTCTAAATCATAGTTTTATAATAATATTATTATATATAATTATAATGTATTTTTTTTGTAAAAATAAAACTAAAGAAAGGGTGAAGATATTTGGAAGATGTAAAATGGTATGATAAAGAAATTGAAGAGGTATCACAAATTTTAAAAACTGATACAGAAAATGGATTGAATCAAGAAGAAATTGCTAAAAGAAGAGAAAAGTATGGATTTAACCAGTTAGAAGCTGCCAAAAAGAAAACATTACTACAAAGATTTATAGATCAATTTAAGGATTTTTCTATTATAATATTAATAATTGCAGCTATTGTATCTGGAATAGTTGGAATGGCAAATGGTGAAGGAATAACAGATACAATTATTATTTTAATAGTAGTTATTGTAAATGCTATAATTGGAGTAACACAAGAATCAAAAGCAGAGAAATCATTAGAAGCACTTCAAAGGTTAACAGACCATGCATCAAAAGTAATTAGAAATGGAGAAGTAACTGTAGTCGCTGCAAAAGAACTTGTACCAGGAGATATTGTGGTACTAGATACAGGAGATTATATTCCAGCAGATTTAAGAATTATCGAAGCTATAAATTTAAAATCACAAGAGGCATCTTTAACAGGAGAATCACTTCCAGTAGAAAAAAGCATAGAAAAAATCAGACAAGAAGATATTGGAATAGGTGATAGAATAAATATGTTATTTTCTTCTAGTTTAGTGACATATGGAAGAGGAAAAGGAATTGTTGTAGAAACTGGTATGACAACAGAAGTTGGGAAAATTGCAGGAATGATAAATAATACAGAAAAACAAGAAACACCACTTCAACAAAAATTAAATAAATTGGGAAAAACATTAGGAATAGTTGCAATAGTAATTTGCATAATAATTTTTATTATAGGATTACTTCAAGGAAAAGAACCAATTAATATGTTTATGACAGCAGTGAGCCTAGCAGTTGCCGCTATTCCTGAGGGATTAGTTGCAGTATCTACAATTGTTTTAGCAATTGGTGTACAAAAAATGGTTAAGAAAAATGCAATTGTAAAGAGGTTACCAGCAGTTGAAACATTAGGAAGTAGTACAGTAATTTGTTCAGACAAAACAGGAACTTTAACACAAAATAAAATGACAGTAGAAAAGATATTTATAAACAATAAAACAGAAAATGTAGAAAACATAAAAGAAGTAAATGAAGATTTAAATAAATTAATATATGCCAATATGCTATGTAATGATACAAAGATATCAAATGATGGAACATTAACTGGTGATCCAACAGAAACAGCATTAGTAGATATGGCATTTAAACTAGATTTTGATCCATCAATATATGATAGAACCCCAAGAATAAATGAGGTACCATTTGACTCAAATAGAAAATTAATGACTACTGTTAATGAAGTAAATGGTAAGTATATCGTGTATACAAAAGGTGGTGTCGATGAATTATTAAAAATATGTTCTTCTTATTTATTAAACCAAGAAATAAAAAATGATATAGAAAATTATACAAAGATTATAAAAGAACATAATGAAAATATGGCAAAAGAAGCTTTAAGAGTTTTAGCTTGTGGATATAAAGAATTAGATACTAAACCAACAGATGAACAAATGAAAAATATTGAAAATGATTTAACATTTATAGGCATGGTAGGGATGATTGATCCACCAAGAGAAGAGGCTAAAAAAGCAGTAGAAAAATGTAAAACAGCAGGAATAAAAACAGTTATGATTACAGGAGATCACAAAATAACTGCAACTGCAATAGCTAAAAAATTAGGAATATTAGAAAATGAAAATGAAGCTATAACAGGTATAGAGTTAGAGAAAATGTCAGATGAAGAGTTAGAAAAAAATATTAGACAATATTCTGTATATGCTAGAGTATCACCAGAACACAAAGTAAGAATAGTAAAAGCATGGCAAAAAAATGGAGAAATCGTAGCCATGACAGGTGATGGAGTAAATGATAGCCCTGCTTTAAAAACATCTGATATAGGATGTGCAATGGGAATTGTAGGAACTGATGTAGCAAAAGAAGCAGCAGATGTAATTTTAACAGATGATAACTTTGCAACTATTGTTTCAGCAGTAGAAGAAGGAAGAAGAATATATGATAATATATTAAAAGTAATACAATTTTTATTATCTAGTAATATTGGAGAAATATTTGTACTTCTATTTGCAACACTTTGTACTCCTTTGTTTGCAAAATGGTTTGGAATATCAGATATTAGCCATTTAGAAATATTACTACCAATTCATATTTTATGGATAAATTTAGTAACAGATTCACTTCCAGCACTAGCATTAGCATTTGATCCTGCAAATTCAGACATTATGAATAGGAAACCTGTAAAACCTAGTAAAGGAGTTTTTACAAAAGGAATGGTCTGGAGATTAGTATATCAAGGATGTATGATAGGATTACTTACTCTTATAGCATTTATGATTGGATTGGCATCTACAAATACACCAATAAATGGATTAACTTTAGAACAGTCTAAAATAGAAGTAGGGCAAACAATGGCATTTACAACACTTGCATTATCAGAGTTAGTTCATGTATTTAATGTAAGAGATAATAAAAAGTCATTGTTTAAAACAAAAGTATTTAATAATAGTAAATTAATTTTAGCAATAATAGCTTCAGCATTATTAATGATTGTAATACTAGCTATACCATTATTGAGAACTATATTTAGTATACCAGTACTTCCAATTGATAATATTATTGAATTAGTAATTTTAATACTTGCACCTATAGTTATTGTAGAAATATTTAAGTTATTAAAATTAAATACTACAAAAGATGAATAACAGGTAAAAATGGCAACTATATTAGTTGCTATTTTTAGTTATTTGTGGTAATATATTTCTATAAATTGGTAAAAATAAAAAGGGATTTAAGGAACATCCCCTAATCCCGAAAAGGAGATGGTTTTATGGATAAGTTTTATGTTACAACACCAATATATTATCCAAGTGGAAGATTCCATATTGGAACTGCTTATACAACAGTCCTAGCTGATAGTATGAAGAGATATCATAAGTTAAAAGGTGAAGATACTTATATGCTAACTCGGAACAGATGAACATGGGCAAAAAATAGAAGAAAAAGCAAAAGAAGTAAATAAAACACCTAAACAATATGTGGATGAAATTGCTAATATTGCAAAAGAATTATGGAGTAAGATGGAAATAGATTATGATGATTTTATTCAGACAACAGAAGATAGACATGAAAAAATAGTTCAAAAAATCTTTGATAGATTTATGGATCAAGGAGATATTTATAAAGGTGAATATGAGGGCTGGTATTGCATACCTTGTGAAACATTTTTTACTCAAACACAATTAGTAGATGGAAAATGTCCAGATTGCGGAAGAGAAGTAAAACTTATGAAAGAAGAAGCATATTTCTTTAATATGAAAAAATATGCAGATAGATTATTAAAATATTATGATGAACATCCAGATTTTGTAAAACCAAGTTATATAAAAAATGAAATGATTAATAATTTTATAAAACCGGGATTGGAAGATTTGTGTGTATCAAGAACATCTTTTGATTGGGGAATTAAAGTATTAAAAAATCCAAAACATGTTATTTATGTATGGGTAGATGCTTTAACAAATTATATAACAGCTTTGGGATATTTAGCAGAAGATGACACTTTATTTAAAAAATATTGGCCAGCAGATTTACAAATTGTTGGAAAAGATATTGCTAGATTTCATTTAATTTATTGGCCAATATTCTTAATGGCATTAGATTTACCACTTCCAAAAACAATATTAGTTCATAATTGGATTATGATGAAAGATGGGAAAATGTCTAAGTCAAAAGGAAATGTTATATATCCAGAAACATTAATAGACAAATATGGTCTAGATTCTGTTAAGTATTTCTTGTTAAGGCAAATGCCTGTTTCACAGGACCGGAATATTTTCACCAGAAGAATTTATAGAAAGATATAATTTTGACTTATGCAATGATTTAAGTAATTTAGTAAATAGAACAGTATCTATGGTAAATAAATATTTTGATGGAAATGTACCAAAATATAATGGAACTCCAAATGATGCAGACAAAGAATTAGAAGAGTTTGCTTTAGAGCAAGTAGAAAAATTTGAGGAAAAGTGGAACAATTATGAAATAGCCAATAGTATTCAAGAAATCTGGAATTTGATTTCAAGAACAAATAAATATATTGATGAAACTATGCCATGGATTTTAGCAAAAAATGATGAAAAAGAAAAATTAGAATCATGTATATATCACTTGATTGAAAATTTAAGAAAAATAGCTATATTAATAAGTCCATTTATGAATGATACAGCAAATAATATTTTTAATCAAATAGGAATTGAAAAAAATGATATGAAAAACTGGAAAAATTTAAAATTATATGATAGAATTGATAATGTAAAAGTAATTCAAAGAGGAGAACCTATTTTTATGAGGTTAAATGCAGAAGAAGAAGTAGAATTTTTAAAAAACGTAATGAAAAAATAATATAATAAAAGGAGGATTATTTATGGGAACAACAAAAGAAAACAAAAAAAACAAAAAGGGTAAACACAAAGCAAAGACAACATTAGGGGATATTATTTTTAGAGTTTTGATAATAGTTGCAATATTTTTTATAGCAGTTATATTTTATACATTTTATATAAGAAATATGATAAGTGAAATTAACTCTAATGATGTAAAAACTACACAAATTCAAAGATATAGATAAATGATTAAATTATTAATAGTTAGGGTGGAAAATTTTAAAAGTTTTCTGCCTTAATTTTTTATTTTTTTGTTAAATATACTACTAAAAAATCGAAAAATGGTATATAATAGAGAAAAACGAAAAAAGGGATGTAAAAAATGATTAAACAACATGATGAAGATTATAATTTTTATGAAACAAAAGATATGCAAATATATGAAAAATTAAATATAAAAAAAGTAATTTTATTAATTTTAATGATACTTGTTTTTATAGGATTAATTTTTATAGTAAAAAATTCATTAAGGATGATAGATAATACAAAAGTTTATGAGCAATATAAACTTCAATTAGATGTATTAGAAAATGATGAAAAGTATAAACAGTCTGAAATCGAAAAACAAAAAAAGGAAGAAGAAGAAAAAATTAGAAAAGAAAAACTTCCTCAACTGACAGATGAAGGAAGACAAAATATTTCAAGTATTTATTCTTCAGAAACAAAAAGAGCATTTTTAACATTTGATGATGGACCATCATCTGTAACACCAACTATTTTAGATATATTAAAACAAGAAAATATAAAAGCAACTTTTTTTGTATTAGGTTCTAGAGTTGATGCAATGCCAGATATGGTAAAAAGAATTTATGATGAAGGTCATTATATAGCAAATCATGGTTATAGTCATCAATATCAATCAATTTATCAATCACCACAAACTGTTTTAGATGAATATAATAATTGTAATAATTCAGTAAGAAATGCAATAGGAGTTCAAGAATATAATTCTCACTTATTTAGATTTCCAGGAGGTCTTGCTGGAGGAAAATATGCAACAATAAAAAGTGAGGCAAGAGAATTATTATCACAAAATGGTATTGTAAATGTTGATTGGAATGCTCTTTCAGGAGATGCAGAAACAACTAAACCAACAGTAGAATTTGAAATGCAAAGAATTCAGGAAACAGTAACAAATAAAAATAGTGTAGTTATATTAATGCATGATGCAGAGGCTAAAAGAGTTACTGCAGAAGCCCTACCACAAATAATTGCATGGTTAAAAGAAAATGGATATGAATTTAAAAATTTTTATGAAATTATAAAATAAAGGAGAGATAATTTTGTCTAAATCAAGCATAGAAGAAAAATTACAATATTTAGGTTTAAATTTAAGCAAAATACCAGTATCTTTGAAAAAAAATGAACCATTAGAATTTAGAGTTCCAAAATTTTATGATGAAAAACAATATAGACAATATAGATATATTAAAATAAAAGATATTCAAATATTATTATCACCAACTAATCGTTTAGATGAAATAGAAGTAAAATATAAAAAATCAAGTCCACTATCAGACTATTTAGATAGTAAAACAGAAGAAAATATTATTAAGCATACAACCTTTTTAAATATGTTAAAAACAGTTCAAATAAGTGATATAGAAAAGATTGAAAAAGAACAAGAAAGTTTGAGTAAAAAAATTCCATTTAAAGTTAAATTTGAAGGGAATTATTTATGGCAGATTTATTATTCAGAAAATACAGGAAAATATTTTATGTTAGTACCTACAGAAGATTCTGATTATTCAACTTTTTTCTATTTATTAAAGAGAAAATTAAAAAAAGTAAAAGATGAAAAAATATTTGTACCAATTAGAAATGTTGGTTATAGTAAAGAATATTTATCAAAGTCAGAATTTGAAGATATTGAAAATTATTTATGGCTTTTTACAAAAAATTGGCCATTAGTATATGAAGTATATGATAAAGAAGATAATTTAAGTATACAAATAATTGGTGAAACTGAAGTCTATGAGAAAATAAAAAGCTTATATAAAATTCAATTAAACAATAAAGAAGAGGCAAATAGATTTTATAAATTAATTAAAGCTATGTTTATTTTACAGACAGAAATGCCACAATATTTTACTTTTAAAACTAGTATAGGACAAGATGGTGAAATTGAATTTTTTATAGAGGATAGAAAGATTGAATATGGAAATATTACTGAGTGGATTAACGAAGAATTTAAGTTGGGAAAAACAAGAATTCAAGAAACAAAAAATTTAATTTCAACTAATCAAAGGAAGCTGGATGATTTAAAAGTTGAAGTTGCAATACAGGAGATAGACTATTTATCAAAAGAAAAGCAAATATCGACTTTTTTGGAATGTAAAAAGACTTTTTTTGGAAAATTTAAATACTATTTCAAATATAGTAAAAAAAATAAAAGAAATTTTAAAGAAAAAACAAAGATTTCAAATAGTGATGATGATCTAACAAAACTTGAATTTGGTATAATAAAAGAAAATGATAATATAAATGATTCTGAAGATGAAAAGAAAAATTATACAATAGAAGATTTATTACAAGTTTATAAAGAATTTGATACTTTAGAAAATAAATTGAAAAACATTATGATGGATATAAATAGTTTAAAATTAAAGAAGAAAAACATGGAAAAGAAAATAAAGAATGCAACACTATTTATTGAAGAAATTGATAATCATAAAAAAAGTATATTTGAATTTTGGAAATATTCAAATAAAGATGAAGTATCATCTTTGCCAGAGGGAGAAGAAGAGGAAGTAAATGTAATAAAGAAGATTGATAAATTTTTTGATTACGAAGAAGATATAGAAGAATTTGGAAAGGAAATGGATATTTTACAACGAAAGAAATTATCTAAACAAGAAACAGATAGTGTATTTATTTCAACAACTAATGTTTTAGATGTTTTAAACAAAGTAAAAACAATTAAAGCTACTCCAAATGATATAAAAGATAGTTTAGCACAACTAAAAAAAGAAGCAACTGAGGAGAAAACTTTAATTGGTAATGAAGAATATGATATATTTGGAGCAATTGTACAAGATATTTCTAAGACATCTAAAATCAATGATAAAAAGCATAGAGAAATTCCAAAGGATAAATTTAGTATATTAGATATTAATAAAAATACAAGACAATTAGGATATAAATTAACTTTAGAGAAAATTATAAATAATATAGAAACTGCGCTAAGAAGGGTAAATAGTACACAAGATTTATCTGTATTTAAAGCATTTGATGATAGATTATTAGATAGTAAAGAAATTAATGTTTTTGAAATTAATCCGGAAAAAGAGATAAAAGAAATATTAAGTAGTGGAGCTTCTAATATTAATTTGTGCAAAGTTAATTTGAAAAAAGGAAATAATGCAATTAGTTTTACAAATTGTATATTTTATGATAATCAAAATAAAACACTTCCTATAGGACAAGATTTATCAACTAAAATATTAGTCAATATACCTAGAATAAAGATGACATTAAAAAGTGAATCTTCTTTTAAAATTTTAGATTTTGAAAAATTAAATGATGACTTTTCACAAGTTAAGATAAAAACAATTAATGTTTTTGAATATGATATTTAATAAGAACTTAAAAACCTCTTTTGCATATAATAAACATATATGTGAAGGAGGTTTAAAATGTGAAGAAAATTAAATTGATGTTTATATTTTTTAGTATTTTATCATTAGTATTTTTTGTAAATATTAATATGTCATATGCAATAACGCCTATAACAGATCCAAGATATCAAGGAATTGATGTGAGTGATTGGCAAGGATACATAGATTATGCACAAGTAAGAAATAGTGGTGTAGAAATAGTTTATATTAAAGCAAGTCAAGGAAGTAATATAAAAGATCCTTATTTTGATATAAATTATGAGAATGCAAAATTAAATGATTTAAAGGTTGGATTTTATCATTTTTTGACTGCAACAAATACTGAAGAAGCGGAGGAAGAAGCAAGATTTTTTGCTTCAGTAATTTCAGGTAAAAATCCAGATTGTAAGCTTGTTATGGATTATGAGGTTTTTGGCGGGGTTAGTGTAGATGAGTCGAATCAAATAGCAGAAGTATTTTTAGAAAGTGTAAAAAGATTAACAAATAAAGATATTGTTATATATAGTGATTTATCAAATAGTATAAGCAGGTTTGGAAGGAGTTTATCAGACAATTATGAGTTATGGCTTGCTTATTATGGTAATTATGATGATATAATTGATGTAGAAACAAACTGGAACAATTGGATAGGTATTCAATATACAGATAGGGGAGAACTACCACGGAATTAGAGGAAATGTGGATAGAGATTTATTTACAGAAAATATATTTTTATCAGATACAAGTACTATTCCTAGTATAGAAAATGGTGTTAATAATTTTAATACACAAAGTCAGACATATGTAGTACAAAGTGGTGATACATTATATCAAATTGCTCAGATGTTTGGAACTACAGTAAAAGAATTAGCACAAATTAATAATATACAAAATCCAAATTTGATTTTTCCAGGACAGGTGCTTAGAATTTTAACGAATTCAACTGTAAATGGAGGAGAGACTAGAGGAGCAGGAAGTATAACATATACTGTGGAAAGAGGAAATACTTTATCTGAAATTGCACAGTATTATAATGTTAGTGTTACTCATATTGTGGAAATCAATGATATACAAAATCCAAATTTGATTTTCCCAGGAGAGAAATTAAGAATTACTGAAAGTGATAGCCAAACTTTAAATCCAGTTTTACAAAATAATTTTTATACTGTTAAAAGTGGAGATACTTTATCAGGTATTGCTAGAAGATTTGGAGTAAGTGTTAGATATTTAGTTAATCTAAATGGAATTAGTAATCCAAATTTGATCTATCCAGGTCAAATAATAAAATTAAGATAATTTAAGTAAAAATTCTAGACAATTCTTAAGATATGTGCTAATATATATTAGTACATATTTTATATATGCCGATGTGGCGGAATTGGTAGACGCACTGGACTCAAAATCTAAATGGATTTAAAAAATCCTATTTCTTAAAAATACTGATAAATATACAGGTTTAGGTTTTGGTAG
>CANPZA010000050.1 GCA_947588915.1 uncultured Clostridia bacterium | reverse complement strand
TTCTTCTTTTTCTTCATCAACACCGGCAACATCTTCAAAAGTGATTTTATTTTTCTCTGCTGGTGTCATCATTCTTGCTTTACTTTTACCAAATGATAATGTTTTGTTTCCAGGTCCTCCTTGTGCTGCTCCTCCCATCATAAAGAACCAGAAAACTAAAAAGATTATTAATAATCCAAATGGTGTAAGTAAACTAAGTATTGTTATAAATATAGATTCAGATTTTTCTTCTAAAGTAAATGCTCCATCTTTTATAAAGTCTTCTGAGTAGCTCATAAAACTATCTATACTTGGTATATTTACTTCTTTTTTTAGTTTATCACTTTTTAGTGTAACCATTGCAGTATTTCCATCAGATTCTAATTCTACTGTTTCTACATTTCCATTATTGATATTTGTTATTAATTCCGAATATTTTAACTTAGAATTAGTATTTTCTACAATTGATGATAATACCACAATAAAGATAATTCCTATAATTAGCCACATTGCTAATGTTTTAATTCCGTTTTTCAAAATAATTCCTCCCTATATGTATGTTTATAATTTTTATATTGATTTTATAACATATATTTTTTTATTTTTCAATACTTTTTTATATGTCTTTTTTATTACAATAAAGCGTATTTGAAAAGATTATTACGGATGCTTAAGATTCATTAGTTAAATAAATCTTATGATTTTTTACTAAAATTTTTATATTTTTATTTGGTGTTAAATATTTATTTCCAATATTATTTCCACATAATTTTATGATGTCATCTATATGTATTTTTTCCAGATTTTCAGTAGTTCCAAATAACCTTTTTATAGTATATCTAATTAATCTAGATTTTATTACTGTTTCTTGTGAATTAAATCTTTTTAAATCTAATATTATTTCTTTTTTACTTTCTTCTATTATTACATATTTATAAGCTTTTTCAGTTTGCTTTTCCATATAATCATTGTCTAATGTAATTATATTTGATAATCTATCCATAGTTTTTATAATGTTAGGATTAAGTTGGCTTTGGATATATGGAATAATAATATTTCTTATTTTATTCCTATTATAAGTATTTTCAAAATTTGTTTTGTCTATTCTTGGGTTCAAGTTTTCTTCATCACAATATTTTTCAATTTCATATCTTTCACATTCAATTAAAGGTCTTATAATATTTTCTCGTTTTGCTTCTATACCTTTTAATCCTTCTAATCCACTTCCTCGTAAAATATTCATTAAAACTGTTTCAACTTTATCATTTTTATTGTGTGCTATTGCAATTTTATTTGCATTTGTTTTTTCTAAAATTTCATTAAAAAATTGATATCTTGCAAATCTTCCTGCTTCTTCTAATCCTATTTTATTAGTATTAGCCAATTTTTTAATATCTATACTTTTTGAATAAAACTCAATTTCATTCTTTTTGCAATATTGTTTTACATATTCTTCATCTTCTTTTGCTTCCGCACGAATCATATGATTTATATGTACAACTACAATTTCAAATGATAATTTTGATTTTCTCAAATTATTTAAAATATTTAACATACAAATAGAATCTGGTCCTCCTGAAACTCCTAATATTAATTTGTCACCTTTCTGTATTAAATCATATTTTTTTATTGTTCCTAAAACCTTTTCTTTCATTTTCAACCTTCTTCTCATATAAAAAATAAGCAATATTATATTAATATTACTTATTTTACAATATTTTTACATATTTTTCAAGTTATAGTTATTTAGTATTTTTTATTTTATTTAATTCACTTTTATTTATTTTAATTATTTTCATTATTGTTGTTTCATCTATGTTGTTTTTTATCATTTCCAAAGTTATCCTGTTTATATCATTTTTTAAGTTTTGTTCTTTTTCCTGTACTTCCTGTTCTTTTTCCTGTACTTCCTGTTCTTTTTCCTGTACTTTTCGTTCTTTCATATCTACTTCTTTTTCTCTTTTATCAACTATTGTCAATTTTTCATCAAGCCAATTTTCTATTATTTCTACAAACATAAGACTTTCTCCCTTCTTTTCCTTTTTATCTAATTCTTTTATTAATTCATTGAATTTATTGTCACTAATTTTATTTTTCAAAATATACTTTATTATTCTTTTTAAAAATATTTTTTGTTCATATGTTAATTTATCACTTATAATTTCTTTTAAATTATCTTCCAATTCTTCTATATTCTTTGCTTTTTCTAATAACATTATCTTGGATAATAAATTCTCCCCTATTAGTAATTCTTTTTTAGTATAATTATTAATATCTATTACTTTGAAATAAGTAAAATCTTTTTCTTTAACTCCTTTTAATTTTTCTTGTAAATCTTCTAAATTATTATTTTTATCCCACTTTCTATCTCCCGTATATATAACAAAGGAATATATTTTAGGTAATTTATAATCTTTTTTTCCAAGTTTTCTTTTGTCAATTGCACTATCCATAATTGCCATATTATATTTTAATATTCTATATGCCATAATACAATCTATTCTTGATTGATGTTCTATTAAAAAAAATATATTTTGATCTTTCTTTTTATATACAACATCTGCCTCCATATTGTAGAATTCTTCTGCAATAAACTTCCTATTATACTTTTCTATATTTTCTTCTTTGAGAGCATTTTTCGTATTTTCCAATTCTAATGTCTTGTTCAAAAAATATACAATTTCTTTTTTATTATCTAGCACTTCTTTAAAAATTTTATCATGAGGATAAATTACTTGTTCTTCTTCATATTCATACTCTTCATATTCGTATTCTTTGCCTATATCATTTAAACAGTAAGTATTATTTCTTTTTTCTAAAATTCTTTTGTAATATAAATAGCTTTTATAAGTAAATGGTCTCATCATATCTCCTCCTTTGCATAAATTATATTGTTTATTTATTGTTAAGTCAAAATTGACTTTAAAGTAAAAATAGTATCTCAGCTACTTTAAACTCCCATTTACTTTAAATTACTCCATTTATTGTAAAATTTTACCTCAAAATAAAAAAGATAGTCATATAAACTATAACATATCTTTTTATTTATCTAATCATCAAATCTTTTTTCTAAATTAACAAATTTTGTATAACTTGCAAGCCATAATAAGTCTATAGTCCCTAGTGATCCTGATCTATGTTTTGCTATAATTACCTCTGCTATATCTTTTTTGTCACTTTCTTTATTATAATAATCATCTCTATATAAAAACATTACTATATCAGCATCTTGCTCTATTGCTCCAGATTCACGTAAGTCTGAAAGCATTGGTCTATGATCTTGTCTTTGTTCTACTGCTCTCGATAATTGTGATAATGCAATTACTGGAACTTCAATTTCTTTAGCAAGTATCTTCAATGAACGGCTTATTTCTGATATTTCTTGCTCACGGCTTCCATTTCTTTTACCGCTTCCTTGTATCAATTGTAAATAATCTATTACTACCATTCCTATATTTTTTTCTATTTTTAATTTTCTACATTTTGCTCTTATTTCCATTACAGATATACCTGGTGTATCATCAATATAAATTTCCGCATCTGATAAAGGACCTATACTACCTGCTAATTTTGCCCAATCATCTTCTTCTAATTTTCCTGTTCTTATTTTATTACTATCTACCATTGCCTCACTACATAAAATTCTATTTACCATCTGCTCTTTTGACATTTCTAGGCTAAATATAGCTACTGGTACTTTTGCCTTCACAGCAGCATTTGTTGCAATGTTTAGTGCAAATGCCGATTTACCCATTGCAGGTCTTGCAGCAATTAATATTAAATCTGACTTTTGGAAGCCTGCTGTTCTGTAATCTAGTTCTGAAAATCCTGAAGGTACACCTGTTATATGTTGTTTTCTATTATATAATTCTTCTAATTGTGTAAAACTATCTACCAATACATCTTTAATAGGTGTATATCCTTTTTGGTTTTTATTTTGCATGATGTTAAAAATCTTTTTTTCCGCTTTTTCCATTATATCTTCTACTTCTTCTGTTGGATCAAATCCTGCTTCAATAATCTCATTTGCAGTTTTTATTAAATTTCTTAAAGTAGATTTTTCTTCTACTATTTTTATATATTTCAAAGCATTTGCAGTAGTTGGGACTTTTTCTGGTAATTCTACTAAATATTCTAATCCACCTACTTGCTCAAATTTTCCCATAGACTCTAATTCTGCTTTTACAGTAATTACATCTATTGGCTCTGCCCTATTATATAAATTTATTATCGCTTCATAAATTATTTTATTATCTTCTCTATAGAAATCTTCTACTTTTAAGGTTTCTATACTTGAGATAACTGCATCTCTATCTGTTAACATGCTTCCTATTATTGCTTGTTCAGCTTCTATATCATGTGGTGGTACTTTTCCTAACTCCATTCCCATTTCCTCCTATATTACTTAAGGTAAAACTGGGACAGGTACAACTTTACCCAAAAGGGTAAAGTTGTACCTGTCCCCAAATTACCCTGATATTACATCTATTTTTAATTTCCCTATAACACCTTCATATAACTTTATTTCTATTTCTCTTGTCCCTAAAGTTTTTATTGGTTCTTTTAAGTCTATTTTCTTTTTATCTACTAAGATTTTATATTCACTTTCAAGTGCTTGTGCTATTTCTTTACTTGAGACTCCTCCAAAAATTTTCCCGTTTTCTCCTGCTTTTACTTTTACTTTTAATAATATCTTTGATAATTTATCAGCTACTTGATTAGCCTTTTGTTTTTCTTGATCTTTTTGATATTTTTTAGAATCCTGTTTTGCTTTTAATTCAAGCATATTTTCATTATTAGCTTCTAATGCTAATTTTTTTGGGAATAAGAAGTTCCTTGCATATCCATCTGATGCATTTATAACTTCTCCCTTTTTTCCTACTCCCTTTATATCTGCTTTTAATATTACTTTCATGTTAAACACTCCTTTCAATGAGTAACACTAAATATAGCTAAATCTACACCTAGCTTTCTAATTCTGAAAAATATTCATTTATTCTATTTATTAATTCCTGCTTTGTTTCCTCTATTGTCATCCCTTCTACTTGTGCCCCCGCAAGTGTTATATGTCCTCCTCCTCCTAGTTTTTCTAGTATTAATTGAACATTTATATCTCCTATTGATCTTCCACTAATACACACTTTGTCATCTAAGTTACCTATTACAAATGATGCTGTTATATTATTAATAGTTAATAATTCATCAGCTGCTTTTGCACATATTACATTGACATCTTTTGCCTTTTCTTCATAAACAGATATAGCTATGCTTTCATTTATTATTTCTGCCTTTCCTACTATTTGCGCTATTTTATTAAAACCTTCTAAATCACTTTGAAACCATTTTTTTACTCTAATAATGTCTACACCACATTTTCGTAAATATGCGGCTGCTTCAAAAGTCCTTACTCCTGTTTTAAACGTAAAGTTTTTTGTATCCATCATTATTCCTGCATATAAACTCTCTGTTTCTATAGTCTTTAATTCAATTTTTTCTTCTGCATATTGTAGAAGCTCTGTAACAAGTTCTGATGTTGAAGAAGCATATACTTCTTGAAATGTAAGTGTTGCATTTTCTATAAAGTCAGCACTTCTTCTATGATGATCTATGATTACTATTTCTTTTGTCTTATCTACTAATTCACTTGATTCTACATAGTTTATTTTATGTGTGTCAACTATTACAAGTAATGTTCCTTCATCTACATTTTCTAAAGCTACTTCTTTATTAATAATTACATCTTCATATTCTTCATCTTTTTCTATAGATTTTTTAAAGTTGCTTAATGATACTGAATTGTAATCCATTACAATATATGCATTTTTTCCTAATGTTTTTGCTAATCTATATATACCTAAACTTGCTCCTACACAATCCATATCAGGATTACTATGCCCCATTATCATTACTTTTTTAGATTCTTTAATTAAATTTTCCAAAGCTTGTGCTACAATTCTTGCTTTGACTTTTGTCCTTTTTTCTACCTCTTCAGCTCTTCCTCCAAAGAATTTATATATATCATTTTCACGAATAACTGCTTGGTCACCTCCACGGCCTAATACTATATCCATTGCAGCTTGTGCTGATTTATATTTTTCTTTGTCTGTGTTTCCTTGATTTGAAATTGCAATACTTAATGTAAATTGAACTTTTTCTTTCATATCAATTTCTTTTATATTATCCAATATACTAAATTTGTCTTCTTTTATTTTCTCTAGATATCTTTGTTCAAAGAAGTAAATATATCTATCCTTTTCTGTTTTGATTAATACTCCATTTGTTTCATCTGTCCAATCATAAATATATTTATCTAATTCTGCAATTGCTTGTGGTTTTTCCTCACTTTCTAATCTTTGCATTGTTTCTTCATAGTTGTCTACCATTATAATTGCTACACATGACTTTGAGTCTTTATACTCTTTTTGTAGTTTTATATTTTCCGTATCATCTATGAAATATAATATTACCATATAGTCTTTTTTATTTCTTTTTGCTTTCGCATATTTACCAACTATTTTATATGTTTTGTTTCCAATTTCCATTTGTTTTATTATGTCTTGATTATTATTTTGTTTATTTCCTATTTCATCTTTTATCCCAGCACTTAATTCTTCCATATACGTATTAATATCAATATTGGCAAATTCAGATATGAATTTTGAACTTTTCCATACTATGTTTCCATTTGCTTCTAATATTATTAGTGGAAATGGCGAATTGATTAAACTTGTTTTTGCAGCTGAGTCTACAGTTGATGTTAATTCTTGCAAAGTTTCTGATAATTCACTTCTCCTTTTATTATTTGTATAATAACTATATAGCAATATAAATAAAAATATAATAATTGATGGTATTATCATATATGTGTTTTGGGTACATATAAATACTAGTAATATAAATATTATTGCTAAATATATTTTTGTTTTAGATACAATAGTATCTAATGTTTTTCTATTATTATTTTGCATTTACATTTCTCCTTACAATTATTCAATAATATTTTACTAACAAATACTATATTTGTCAAGAAAAAATGTCCCTTTTAAAAGGACATTTTTCTTTTATACTATTTTATATAATACCATAATTATTTACTATTAAACTATAATTTTCATTATTTGTTTTAAAATTTTTATTTATAATTGTAATAAAATTTTAATATACATTATTCTATATCTTTTTATTTATACATCGTTAATATTATTTAGATACCACTTTTTAATCCACTAACCGTTCCTCCTTGTTGATCCCAAGCCCCTTCATTTCTAACAGCATATCCTCCTGCTGTATTTTTAATTGTGTGACCAGGTTTATGCCATACATTACCTCCTGTACTATTATAAAATGCACTTTCTTGACTAGTAGAAGTCGCAGTACTGTTAATTATTTCACCACCTTGTAAATCAGCATCTCCACCTTGATTTATAAAAGTTGTCACGGAGTTACGAATAGAATCAGCTCTACTTTCTCTAACAACTCCTCCTTGCATTGTAACTTTAGCATAATTAATAAGGCAACCCATAATAGTCGGACCATTACGAATATATCCCTCAAAGGTACCACTCATAGTTATCTTAGAATTATCGTTATACTTATTCCCATTAATTATAGAGTATGTTGCTAAAGTCCCATCTATAGAACAATCCGCTAATTCTACGCTACCTCCATTATAATTCTTCAATACACTTTCACCATAAGCAGACAAACTTGTACCGCATAGCTATAAAACCATGTCCACCGTTATTCTCAATTATATTATTTCCAGAAAAATGCCCTCCACGCAGTCCGAAATTAGCAGAACTATCCTTAACATCAATAACAAGGTTAATACCTACATCCGTGTATCCAGCAAAGTTGTCATCAAATCTTAAATCTCCATTATTAGTAAATAATGTTCCATTATTATAATAGAAATTTCCTTCTCCAGTCACTATTAATTTTTTACTACTAGATACAGTTATTGTTTTTGTTCTAGTTAATTTATGCCCATTTAAGTCAAATGTAGCCGATCTGTTAAATGTTGCTAGAGTACTGTCTGTATAGTCTTTAAGTAATTTTATATAATTAGTATCAGTACTACCTGAACTTCCGGCATGCATCAATTGCCTCATCTATATTATATGTCCAAGCCCAAGTTTTACTTGTATTATAATTTTTAGAAACTGCATAATTACGGCTAGCTTCACTCTTAGTTGCTGAATATACATTTCCTACCATATCCCATACTTTAATAGTATATGTTGTGTCAAAATTTAACTTTTCAATTGTTTTGCTATCACTTTTACTTGAAAGAGTACCTGAAGATATAGTAGTATTACTGCTATTAGTTACAGTATAATTTTTTAATCCTGATAATGTATCTCCAAAAGTAATATCTATCGAATAGTTAGTATCAGAAGTTATTTTTGCAGTTTCTAGACTTATAGTCGGTTGACCTTTATCAATATTATTAACTTGAAGTGATGTTGTTACTACATTTCCAGCTGAATCTTTTGCACTTGCTGTTACTTCTTTACCATTAGTTTTTACCTCAACTTTTGTAGTTCCTGTTTTTGTATAATCAGTTATACTTGATCCTGTACACGTTAAAGTTCTACTTTCTGTTGTTAGATTACTACCATATGTTGGTGTTACTATTACCGTTTCTTTTGTCCATCCATTTGTCCATGTATCGATAGCTGGTTTTGCTGATAAAGTTATCTTATTTGCACTTGAAGTAGAATCAATTATAAATTTATTAGATGCTTTTTCAAGTATATTACCTGCATTATCTTCTATCTTTACCCATAAAAAATATGTTCCTGCAGTTGATGTTGTTTTATTTACCTCTTCTCCATTATAAAAATCACTCCAATCAGATGGTTTTAATGTGCTTGATTGGCTCCATGCATATTGCCTTGTTTTAACTCCTGATGCTCCATAACCTGTCCCTGCCTCATCATTTCCTGTTAATTTAGTTTTTATTATAGAATTTCCTGAAGTAGCTTTTGCAAAATTTCCGCCATCCGGACTTAATGTGACTGTTGGTTTTAACTTATCAATTTTATCTACAGTTATTGTTTTTAATGATTTTCCATTATTGTCTTTTACACTAATTTCACAGTTTTTATTTATAAAATTTTTTTCATTATCTTTATAAATTACTTCTTCTTTATCATCAACCCAATATTTATGTTCTATTCCCTCTGGATACTTTATTTCTAATATCATATCTTGATTTGTATATGGGCTTTGGGCATCTCCTATGTATTCCGTACCATTGCTAGTTTCTGAATCATTTGTATAATATATTTTAATATCAACCTCTGTATCCTTTTGCATACCATTTTGTACATCCTTATATGCCTTGTCTAATTCATAGTCATCAACACTATAATTTTCTTCTATTTGCAACACTTGTTTTTTTTGTGCATTAATTTTATTTATTTGGCTCGTGTAAATAGCTATTAACACAATAATAAAGAATAACATTGTCAATAAAACAAACAATGTAACTGAGCCCTTTTCAGTTTTTTTCTTAAGTTTTTTCTCTTCCATAAATTTATACCTCACATAAATTATTTTCTTTATTTTATAATATTTTCATTAATAATTCAACCTCTATTTAATTATTTTTTTAGTTTATTATAATAAAATTATCTACATCTATATATAATAAATAAAAAACATAGAAAATATTATATCTTCCACGTTTTTTATACTTACCTATTTATTCAATTGTAAAGTCATAAGCATTTGTTAAGTCTATAGATGTAGATGCATCAATCTTATTTGTTTCTCCTATTTTTATATCAACTAAATGCCCATCTAGTCTTCCATATTCAGTACCATCTTGATTTTTAAAGATTATTTCAATAGGTCTTTCTTTAAAATCCTCCTGTCCGACATTTTCAACATCTGCCGTAAATCTTGTCACACCCTTTTCAGCGACAAGTCTAATATTAAATATTCTTAATCCTAATATATTTTTTTCAGTTAAAAGTGGAACAGATATATTCTCTTTAACTTTCCCCTCTATTTTAACATTTTCTGTATTATTCATATCAATTAATGTATATTTAAGTTCTTCATCCTCTACAGATTCTTCAGAATCTACAATATTTTCTGTTTCTTTAGACTGTTTGTTCTTGTTTGATAGTATATATATTCCTCCTGCAATTAAAGATAATATAATAATTATTATTATAATTAAAATAGCTTTTTTCTTCATTTGCATTCTCTCCTTTTTATACATTTTCTTCTACGTTAGTTGTCTCTTCCAATTCTTTTTCTGTATTAATATGAATGTCTTGGTATTTTTGCATACCAGTACCTGCTGGAATTAACTTACCAATAATAACATTTTCTTTTAAAC
>CANPZA010000049.1 GCA_947588915.1 uncultured Clostridia bacterium | reverse complement strand
GAAAAAGATTTAGAAAATGCAATAATAAATGAATTAGAAAAATTTATTTTGGAAATGGGGAATGATTTTGCTTTTTTGGCAAGGCAAAAAAGAATAACAATAGATGGCGAAGATTATTATATAGATTTATTATTCTATCATAGAAAAATGAAGAGATTGGTTGTAGTAGAATTAAAGCTAGATAAATTTAGACCAGAACATAAAGGTCAAGTAGAATTATATTTAAAATGGCTTAATAAGTATGAAAGGGCAGAAGGTGAAGAATCACCAGTAGCGATTATATTATGTGCTACTAAAAGTGATATGATGACAGAACTATTGGAATTAAGTAATAGTGGAATACATGTAGCACAATATCTTACAAATTATGTCCCTAAAGAGTTGTTAGAAGAGAAATTTTTATCTAGTATTAGAAATGCAAAGATACAATTAGAACAAAGATGTAAAAACTAAAAAAATACTACTTTTAAGTATAACAAGATAGAAAAAATATCAAATTATAAAAATAAACTAATAAAATAATTGCAAAAAACATAAACTTGTGATATAAAATAGTTAGTAAAAATATAAGCAAAAAACACTTAACAAAAAAGAGGTGAGAAAATGATAAAAGCATATGCAAAATCGGATATAGGTAGAGTAAGAGAAATAAATCAAGATTATTATTATATATCTGATTCAATAGATGAATTACAATTATATATATTAGCAGATGGTATGGGCGGATATAATGGTGGAGAAATTGCAAGCAATCTTGCTATACAATCAGCAAAAAGTTATATTGAAAATAACTTTAAACAAATAGAAAAAGACAAAGATAGTATAATACAATTAGTTGCAAGTAGTATGGAATATGCAAATATGCTTGTATTTGAAAAATCAAAAGAAAATAAAGAATTAGAAGGAATGGGGACAACTTTAGAAATATGCCTAATATACAATAATAAAGCATATATTGGTCATATAGGTGATAGCAGAATTTATAGAATTAGAAAAGAATTTATAAGAAAATTAACACAAGACCATAGTTATGTTCAAAAACTAGTAAAAGATGGAAAGATAACACAAGAAGAAGCAATACATCATCCACAAAAAAATATGTTGATGAAAGCCTTAGGCTGTAATGCTTTTGTCGAGCCTGATGTTATGGTAAAAGGATTTTTGAAAGATGATATTTTAGTAATGTGTTCAGATGGATTAACAAATATGGTATCACAAGAAGAAATATATAAAATAGCTAAAAAAGATATAGAAAAAGCGCCAAAAGAATTAGTAGAAATAGCAAATAATAGAGGGGGATATGACAACATAACAGTTGTTATAATAAAAAATATATAAAGCAATCTACAAATAATCTTTATTTGAGGGGAGATAAATATGAATTTAGAAGGAAAAATATTAGGTGGCCGTTATGAGATGGTCGAAAAAGTTGGAAATGGTGGTATGTCTACAGTTTATAAAGCAGTTGACAAAGTATTAAAAAGAAATGTTGCAATAAAAATATTAAGGGATGAATTTACAACAGATGAAGAATTTATAAAAAGATTTGAAGTTGAAGCACAATCAGCAGCAAGACTTACTCATCCAAATATTGTTTCCATTTATGATGTAGGAGTTGAAGAAAATTTATATTACATTGTTATGGAACTAATACAAGGAAAAACATTAAAAGAAATTATAATAGAAGAAAAAGGACCACTACCTTGGAAATGGTCTGTCAATGTTGCAATCCAAATAGCATCTGCTTTAGAAACAGCACATAAAAACAATATAATACATAGAGATATAAAACCACATAATATTATAATTACAGAAGATGGAATTGCAAAAGTAACAGATTTTGGAATTGCAAAAGCAGTTTCTAATTCAACAATAACAGCTTTTGGAACAACAATTGGTTCTGTACATTATTTTTCACCTGAACATGCAAGAGGTGGATTTACAGATGCAAAATCTGATTTATATTCGCTAGGTGTTGTAATGTATGAAATGTTAACAGGAAAAGTTCCATTTGATGCAGATACTCCTGTATCAGTAGCATTAAAACATATGCAAGAAGAACCAGAAGAACCAATTGAAGTAAATCCTAATATACCAACAGCAATTAATAAAATAATAATGAAAGCTTTGCAAAAAGATGTTACATTAAGATATCAATCAGCAACTGATATGTTAGTAGATTTAAGAAAAGCTTTAAAAGATCCAAACGGTGAATTTGTAGAAGAATTAGAATATGATAAAACAGCAAGAACACAAAAAATTAATACAGATATATATGAAAATATGCCAAACTATAAAAATAATAGTAGAAATAGTAAAAATAAAAAAGAAAATAAATTCATAAAATTCATAAAAAATCATAAAGCTCTTAGTGTGATTATAGGATTAATTTTATTATTTGGAATAAGCTTAGGTGGAACTTTAGGAATATTAAATATAACAAATCCACCTGAAGTAGATATGCCATATGTAGTTGGTTTATCTAAGGAAGAAGCACAAGCTAAAATTGAAGAAGCAAAATTAAAGTTTGAAGTAGAAAAAGAAGAATATAATAAAGATATACCAGAAGGAAATGTAATTTCACAAAATCCAAATTATACAGAAAGATACCATAAAGTAAAAGAAGGAAGTACAGTAAAAGTAGTTATAAGTTTAGGACAAGAAAAAACAACAGTACCTAATGTAGAAGGTAAAGAAAAACAAGAAGCTATAAAATTATTGGAAGAAGCAAAATTGAATGCAGAGATTGTTGAAGAAGCAAGTAAAACAATACAAAAAGATCATGTAATTAGTCAGGAAACACAACCAAATACAGAAGTATTTGCAGGAGATACTGTAAAAATACATGTAAGTGCAGGTGTTGAACAAGTAACTGTTGAAGGAGTTATTGGAAAACAAGAAGCGGAAGCTAGAAAATTATTACAAGATAGTGGATTAGTTGTAAATGTAACATATGATGAAGACAGTTCAAAAGAAAAAGGAATAGTATTAAGACAAAGCATAAATGCAGGAGAAACAGTTGATAAGGGAACTCAAGTTACAATTACTGTTAATTCATATATAAAAGATGTTGAAGGTATAGTAACTGTAAATGTCAAATCTATTACAGGTGGTTATACAGATGAACAAAAAGAAAATGGTGCAGAAACTACAGTTACAGTAGAAGTTGTATGTGGTGATAAAGTAGAAAGGCGAGAAGGAATTGATAAAAATAAAACAGATTTGCAATTTAAATTTTCAGGCAAACAAGGTTCATCACAAAATGTAAAAGTAACAATAGGTGGTTATACATCAAATCAAACATTAACATTTGGCGGAGGAAGCATAACTTTTAAATAGTAAAAGGAGAAAAATGCAAGGTATAATAGTTGAAAATAAATCTAACATATATCATGTAAGAGTAGATGGAGAAAACACCATCTATTCTTGTTATGCTAGAGGAAAGTTTAAAAAAGATGAAATAAATCCAGTTGTTGGAGATAAAGTACAATTCACTGTTACAGATGAAACAAAAAAAGAAGCAGTGATAGATAAAATAGAAGAAAGAAAAGTATATATAAAAAGACCAAAATTAAGTAATTTAACAACATTAATATTTGTTGTATCAAGCAAAGATCCAGAACCAGATTTATTAATGCTTGATAAACAATTAGCATTTGCAGAATTCTTAAATATAAATGCAGTAATAGTTTTGAACAAAACAGATTTAGACACAACAAAGAAATTTAAGAAAATAAAAGAAATATATAGCAAAATAGGCTATACAATAATTGAAACAGAAGCAAAAAATGGTATAGGAATAAAAGAGTTAAAAAAAGCTATTTCGAACAATATTAGTGCATTTGCAGGAAACTCTGGAGTTGGAAAATCCACACTAATAAATGCAATTTTTAATAATAATGTAACAATAGAAGGAGAAATTAGTCAAAAAAATAAAAGAGGTAAAAATACAACAACATCAATAAAATTATATGAAATTGATAAAAATACATATATAGCAGACACTCCTGGATTTTCTACATTTTCTATTGAAGAAATAAAAAGTAAAGACTTAGACAAATATTTTATTGAATTTAAAAACGAAATTCCAAATTGTGAATTTATTGGTTGCACACATATAAAAGAAGAAAATTGTGGTATTAAACGAGCAGTAGAAGAAGGAAAGATAGATAAATCAAGATATGAAAGATTTTGTAAAATAAAAGAAGAATTAAGCAAAAGGGAGGAAAAGAAAAAATGGTAGAGGTTTCAACTTCAATATTATCTGTAAAAGAAGGAAATGAAGCAAATACATTTTTAAGGTTAGAAACAGCCAAAACAGATTATTTCCATATTGATGTAATGGATGGAAAATTCGTAGAAAAAAATAATTATCAAAAAATGTTTGAAAATGCATCATATATCAAAAGAATATCAAATATACCTTTAGATGTACATTTAATGGTTGAAGATGTAAAAACAGCATTAAATGATTTTATATCATTAGAACCTAATATAATAACATTTCATTTAGAATCATGTAATAATAAAGATGAAGTTTATAATATGATAAAATATATAAAAGAAAATAATTGTAGGGTAGGGATAGCAGTAAAACCAAATACAAAAATTGAGGATATATTTGAATATCTACCATATATACACATGTGCCTTATTATGACAGTAGAACCTGGAAAAGGTGGACAAACCTTACTTACAGATATGTTAGATAAAATAAAATTATTGAAAGAATATATATTAAAGCAAAATCTAGAAATTGATATAGAAGCAGATGGAGGAATAAATTTAAATACAGCTGATAAAGTAAAAAAAGCAGGAGCTAATATTTTAGTATCAGGGGTAGCGATAATAAAAGCAAATGATTTTAAAGTTATTATAGATGAATTAAAAAAATAAAAGAAGGATAGATTTGATTATCTATCCTTCAAAGTTTTTTATATATTTTTATTTATCAGAATCTTTTTTTATAATACTATAAACTATTATTCCTAATCCTAATATAATAGCAGCTAAACTTATAATATTTCCTACAATAGGAATTAAACAAATTAACCATAAAACTATAGATGATAAAATTAACATACCAAATGTAGCCCATTTCTTTGTTATTTTAAGTTTATCACAAATAATTTTATTTAAGTTTATAACAAATATAGATGTGCTAATAGCAACTAAGAAGAATAATATACCAAGTAGTAATAAAGCTATTTTAGAAGTTATTCCTAAAATAAATAATAAAATTGATAATATTGTTATAACAATAGGGGTTAATATACCAAATCCTATAACAGGTAAAATTTTCTTAGATGTCAATAGCTCAGTCTTATTTAAAATTTTAGGTGTTATCCATAAACATACAAGCCATATAATAACAACAGTTACAACAAAGATAATTAAAGCTATAATGATTTCTAAGATTATATTGTTAAAATTAGACTCATTATTAAAAGTAATTTCACCGCCAACAACACCTTCTGGAATAGTAGCTTCTTTATTTGATGAGTATTCTAAATTTCCTGTAATAACACCTTTGGTCACTTCTGTAGTTTCACTATCTCCAGCTGTAGCTAGATTAATATTAGAACAATTAGCAAAAACATTTCTACCTATAGTACCAAAAATATTAATAGTATTAGAAGAAGTTCTAAGATCTCTATAAACATATCCATTAATAGTAGTAATATTAGATGTACCATACAAGTCATATACCACACCATTTATGGTTACATTTTGGCTTGATACAAATAGATTGCTAAATATATATCCTTCTTCGCCGATAGTTACATTTTTAGCAAGAATAAATGCATCTCCTCCAATTTGTGAATTAATTGTAACAGAATTTGCAATTATGAATAAATTTCCATCAACAATATAATCAATTACGACATCATTGTCAATTAAATAAACATCACCCTTTTTAAAATCATTTTCTGGTGTAACATTTGTAGAATTGTTTTCTTGTGCATCATCTGGTACAACATTTTCAACTGTCGTTACATCTTGCTCAGTTTCATTATCAGCTATTACAATTGGGATTGTAATAGTTAAAATAAGTATCATTAAAATAGCAATTTTTTTCAATTTGTTTTTTAACATTTAAAATACCTCCTAAATTTTTTATAATCTTTAAAAAATATATATCTTTATTTTATTTTTGTCAATAAATCTTAAACATTTTTTGATTTATAATTTTTACAAAATTGATTAACAACACAAGTATTACATTTTGGGTTCCTTGCAATACAAGTATTTCTGCCATGCCATACAAAAATATGATTTATATCTTTTAAATATTCTTTAGGAAATATTTTAATTAAATCTTGTTCTATTTTTTCAGGTTCTTTTTCTTTAGATAAACCAATCAAATTTGAAATTCTTTTTGCATGAGTGTCAACTGCTATACCTTCTGCAATTCCAAAAACTTCTAATAAAATAACATTAGCACTTTTCCTACCAACTCCAGCTAAACTTGTTAGTTCTTCCATTGTGTGAGGAACTTCTCCTCCAAAATTTTCTATAATTTGCTTTGCACATAATTTAATATTTTTTGCTTTATTTTTATAAAATCCACATGGATGTATTAAATTCTCTAATTCATTTATATCAATATCTGCAAAATCTTGAATTGTTTTACAACGCATAAAGAGTTTGGGAGTTGTTTTATTTACTCTTTCATCTGTACATTGAGCAGAGAGCATAACAGCAACTACTAATTCAAAAGGAGTATTAAAATCTAAGCTACAAGTGGCATCAGGATATCTATTTTTTAATAATTCTATAAATTCTGTAATATCTTGCTTTTTCAAAATAATCATCTCCTGAAAAATATTTTACAAGATAATATTTGAATAGTCAAATTCAAATTGACCAAATTATGTAAAAATGATATAATTGAGAGTGAGAAACTTGTACAAAAAACCTTGAAACAATTAAACAAGGTACCACTAAAAGGAGGAAAAATCATGATTAGTTCATTACGGTGGAAAAAGCTAAAACCAATGGAAGAAACTCTTATGGCATCTATGGATTCGAATTTATACGAACAGTATAAAAAAGAGAGAAGTGAGATGATGGAGAGTTTCAAAAAATCTGTTGCGCGGGGTGAAGCAGACAGTATCACATGGAGTGGAGATACTGTACCTAAATATTTCATTAATCAAAGAGAATATGGTTGTTTAATCTTTGATCAACGTGAATGCAGATATCTTAAAGTTGGCGAGAAATTACCAGAAGGGTATTTGTCAATGAAAGATGGAGGAACAGTGCCGTGTGCTCTAATATTAGTATTATGGGCATCAGGGGTAAATATACTTTTAGAAGATCTTGCGACATTATTTGTGAAGTATGGTTACCGTATAAATGGTAAAGGAGTTCTATGGTCTTCAATTGATATTATCCCAGAAATAAAATTTGGGATTGAAACCAGAATTGCAACAAGTGTAAAAGATATTGCAAATGCATTAATTGATAAAAAATATGTATTTACACTTGTTTCACAAAGATGGTTGCAAGGAAATGAAAGTTTACCTGACAAAAATCAGGCTGCTGTTATTTGGGGAGTAAAAGATAATAACTTTGTAATTACTTCTACAGTAGGTAAAGAAGTTATATATAAACCAATAAATTCATTTCTGGAACAGATTAAAATAGCTTGGATTTTAGGATAAGTTTCTAACAAAAAGGTGCTTGCTAAGTTGCAGGCACTTTTTATATTATTATTATACATAAAAAGGAACAAATAATAAATGAATCTAATATAATATAAAAAAAGAGGAGGTAATAATTTTATATGATACGATTATTTAAAAAGACACTTGCTATTTGTTTAATTGGATTAGGATTAGGAATCTTACTTGTATTATTACTTCCTATAACAGGTTGGCTATTTATAATTGGAGCAGCTATGATTTGTATGGGATTTGCATGGCTTGTTTGCTGAAAACATCTATAAAATAAAAAGGAGGGAGATACATATGACAATTGTTGTAAAAAAAGTACCAAAATTTTTAAGAGGATTTGTGAAATTAATATTTGGTATAAAGGATTAAAATAATAGAATATAGATAACAACAAAAAAGAGCATTCAATTATGCTCTTTTAACTTTACCATCTTTTAAACATTTTGCACATACATATATTTTTTTAATATCACCATTAATATTAGCTTTTACTCTTCTTAGATTTGGTTTCCATGTACGAGAAGTTCTTTTACTAATATGAGAACGAGTAATACTAAGTTTGTTTCCACGACTTACTGATTTTTGACAAATTTCACATACAGCCATACTTAATTGCACCTCCTAAATATTCTTAAATAAATTGACTATTAATAAGTTTAACACAATTATTAAAAAAAAACAAGTATTTTTTGGAAAAATATAAAAATTCCCTTGCAAAAAAGGAAAAATATGATATAATAAATAGGCTATGTGAAAAAAAGGAAAGGATGAAAATAATGAATAGTAAAGTAGAGAAAACAAAAAATGCAAATGAAGTAAAAATAGAAATAACAGTTGATGCTGAAAAATTTGATGAAGCCATCAAAAAAGTATATTTCAAAAGTGCAAAATATTTTAATATACCAGGATTTAGAAAAGGTAAAGCACCAATGCAAATAGTAGAAAAATATTATGGAAAAGAAATCTTTTATGAAGATGCTTTTAATGAAGTAGCACAAGATGCTTTAGAAGAAGCAGTAAAAGAAAATGACTTGAAAATTGTAAGTAGACCTGATATTGAAGTAACTCAAATTGAAAAAGGAAAAGATTTAATTTTTGTAGCAGTAATGCAAACTAAACCAGAAGCTAAACTTGGTAAATATAAAGGTATAGAAATTAAAAAAATTGAGTATAATGTTACAGACCATGACATAGACCATGAGCTTGAACATATGCAAGAACACAATAGCAGATTAATTTCTATTGAAGATAGACCAGTAGAAAAAGGCGATATTGCAACTATAGATTTTGAAGGATTTGTAGATGGTAAAGCATTTCAAGGTGGAAAAGCTGAAGAACATGAATTAGAAATAGGAAGTAATACATTTATACCAGGATTTGAAGACCAAGTAATAGGAATGAAAATTGATGAAGAAAGAGATATAAATGTAAAATTTCCAGATGAATATTTTTCAAAAGATTTAGCTGGAAAAGATGCAACATTTAAAGTAAAACTTCATGAAATAAAGAAGAAAGAATTACCTAAATTAGATGATGAATTTGCAAAAGATGTTAGTGAATTTGATACTTTAAAAGAATTAAAAGAAGATATTCGCCAAAAACAACAAAAACAAAATGATGAAAAGGCAAAATATGAAACACAAGATGCAGTAATTAAAGCTGTGTGTGAAGATTTAAAAGTAGATATTCCATCAGGAATGATAGAAACAGAAATTGAAAATATGTTTAAAGATATTGAGCAAAGATTATCATATCAAGGATTGAAATTAGAACAATATCTTCAGATGATGGGTAAGAAAAAAGAAGATATGCAAAAAGAATATGAACCTCAAGCAATATCTTCAATTAAATCAAGATTAGCATTAGAAGCAGTAATAAATGCTGAAAAGATAAAAGCAACAGATGAAGAGATAGATGAAAAATTAAAAGAAATGGCTAAAAATTATGGAAAAGAAAATGATGAAGAATTCTTAAAAAATGAAAATGTAAGAAGATACATAAAAGAAGGATTAGAATCAGAAAAAGCAATAGATTTCTTAGTTAAAAATGCAAAAATCAAATAATTAAATGAAACAAAAAATGTTGAGGGTCTAAACAAATAAATTAAGATTTACTCTCAACTTTTTGGATTTTATAAAGTTTTCTATTTAAAATAGACATATATTAAACTTAAGGAGGAAAAAATTATGTTAGAAAAAAACAGTTTAGTACCATATGTAATTGAACAAACAAATAAAGGAGAAAGATCTTATGATATCTTTTCAAGATTATTGAAAGATAGGATAATATTTTTGGGTGAAGATGTTAACCCAACAACATCTAGTTTAGTTATAGCACAGTTATTATTTTTAGAATCAGAAGATCCAGATAAAGATATTTATCTTTATATAAATTCACCAGGTGGATCAATTACAGATGGAATGGGAATTATAGATACAATGAATTATATAAAATGCCCAGTATCAACAATATGTGTTGGTATGGCAGCAAGTATGGGAGCAGCATTACTTGCAGCTCGGTGAAAAGGGTAAAAGATTTGCAACACCAAATGCAGAAATTTTAATTCATCAACCATTAATCGGTGGTGGCGGAATTTCAGGTCAAGCAACTGAAGTTAAAATTCATGCAGACCACTTAGTAAAAACAAGAGAAAAATTAAATAGATTTTTAAGTGAAAGAACAGGTCAAACAATAGAAACAATTCAAAA
>CANPZA010000048.1 GCA_947588915.1 uncultured Clostridia bacterium | reverse complement strand
TCTTCTTGAAATTTATTATTCAATCAAAATCACCTCTTTTTTAATAGAATAGATTATCTTTCATCTCAATTACTGTTCTTTTTATTTCATCAAATTTATAAGCAGATGCGTTTTATTATGTGCTAAAACTAGTGTTGGTTTTTGTACTTTTCTATTATGTTTGCCATTGTGAATGTTTTTTCGTGAACCTATAACTCCAAGTAAAGTCTGGTATTTCTTGCCTTCTTTTATTCTATTACTTAAATATTCTATTGCTTCTGGCTGGTCAGTTTGATGCTAATTTGAACATTTTCTTCTTTTATGACTGATAAAAATGACTTTACCTTATTATTCACTTATATTTTTCAAAAATTTATTATCAATATACTCATATATTTCAATTACCTTAGTTAATATTACTTCTAGAGGTGTGTCATAACTATATTTAAAAAGCCTCCTATGTTGTCCATTATCTTCAATAATATTATAATCACTGTTAAGTAAAATTTGCTTAATTTTACTATTATTAATAGCTGTCCAAGTAAACAAACCAATCTTCCACCCTGCTGGAGTTAAAGTTGCATCAACGTGGTATTTATATGGAGAATCGATATAGCAAGCCATTTGTGTATTTCCCTTCCATATTTTAATAAAATTTATTTTTAGTTTATCTTCTAAAAGTATTTTTAATTCTTCTTCTTTCTTTTCAATACTTTTTGTAGCAATTTTCTTTATTTCTTCTAATTCTTCAAGTTTTTCATTATTTTCTTTTAACCAATTTAATATTTCCTCTTCCATTTTTGATTCACCCTCATAATTTTCTAAATTTTTAATAAACTCTTTTATAAATATGTACCACTTATTATTAGTTTCTTGATAATCAAGTAAATCAATATTTAATTGATCAAATAGCTCTTGATATGTAATATTTATAAATTCAGTATTTTTGGACTCTTCTGAATTATCATGTAATGATAAGAGTATCTTAATAGACCTTTTATTGATATTATTTATTGTATTCGCATAATCCTGCAAATCATTATAGACAGATGCATAAAGTTTGTTTTCAATTCCAATTACAAGATTATCAGTCTCAAGAACAATATCAATTCTATTTCCTTTTAAAGTTGTATATTCTCTTTTGACACTTACAATGTCATTATCACTAATTAAATTAATATCAATATCCTTATTTTTTAATACTTTAATTAATGAATTAATTACTAGATTATTAAAATTATGTTCTTCAACAGTATTAAAATAAAATGCTAAAATATTACTACATACATTTTCATAATGCGGATATCCTGAAACATCCATAAAAGTTTTTTCTTTTATAGGTCTCTTGTTATATAATTCTGAAGCCTCAGATAATAATTTATTATAAATATTAAAATCCATTTCATTTTCCTCCTTTAGCTAAATCTATATTTTAAAATTAAATATAATTTTTCTTTATAAATTAAAATATTTATCATCATGAAAGTGACCATCCTCATCTATATGTACTTCCATAAAACATTCTTCACACATACAATCATATAATTCAAATTCTTCTTCAGATATTTTCTTAAAACATATTTCACATTCATATTCTTCTTCATAATTAGAAAATCTTTCATCATCATAATCATTTAATCGTTCATTAGGTCTTTTTGTGCTATAATTTTCAATTATTTCTTTTGTTGCAGATTCATTATTTGATGTTGTTATTGTATTATTTGATTTTTTTGAATTATAATATTCTAATATTTCTTCTGTTCTATCCTTTTTTTCTATATAAATAAACTTTCCTATAAATACAAGTATTATTGTAAACAACACTATTATTCCTATAAATGTTGGTATATAGTCCACAATAATTAGATACGCTATAGTATATATTATATAAGTGAATATACTATTATAATTATTTGAATTTAGTATAGCTATTCCCAATGGAAAAATACTACCAAATATAATGCCATGACTTATACTTATATTATTATCTTTACTATAAACATATCCTATATATCCAAACAATACCATCATTACAAAAAATTTTACAAGTAACTTAAATAGTTCATTTAAATCTTTGGATATAAATTCTTTTTTCATATCAAATTTTTCTTTTTCATTTTCTAATTTCATAATATTTTCTTTCTATATTAATTTCTTAATGTATTTTAATTTCATAATTATTCTAACATATTTTTATTATTTTACAAGTTTTTCTTATTTTAGCTTTCCATAATACATATTACTAAAAATACCTTCTTTTTCGATTAATTCATCATATTTTCCTTTTTCTGCTATTTTACCTTCATTTAAAACAATTATTTCATCGCAATTTTTTAGAGTTGTTAGCCTATGAGCTATAGAAATTATTGTTGTATTATTTTCCTTTTGTAATCTTTCTATTTCTGTTTGAATATATTTCTCAGAAGTATTATCTAATGCTGATGTTGCCTCATCCAAAATCAATATTTGAGGTTTTCTTAAAAATATTCTGGCTATAGCAATTCTTTGTTTTTGACCTCCTGATAAATTATTTCCTCCTTCTGAAATAATAGATTCGAATTTATCTGGTAAACTATTTATATAATCATATATATATGCTTTCTTAGCAGCTTCTTTAACCTCTTCCATAGAAACTTCTCTATCAATACCATAACATATATTTTCATAAATTGTTCCAGCTATTAAAAATGGACTTTGTGGAACTAATGCTATTATTTTTGAGATATCTTTTCTACTTAGACAATCTATTTTTTTTGAATTTATAATAATATTTCCATATCCTTTTTCAAGCTTACAAATTGCTTTTATTAATGATGACTTACCACATCCACTTGGACCAGCAATTCCTAAAAACATTCCTTTTTTTATTGATAAATTAAAATTATCCAATACTATTTTATATTTATTTTCATCATAATAAAATATTAAGTTTTCTATTTTTATTATTGATTTTGTCTCTATCATTTCATTTTTTTCTGATAATTTTTTATATGAAAAATCATTTGGTATTTCTACCATTTTAAAAAAGTCTGTAGCAAGAACTGTACATTCTGATAATTCATCAAATATTCTATGTAATTCTTCTAATGGTTTTATTAATTGATTAAAGCATAAATATGCTGTAAGTACACTACCAACTGATATTATATTTTTAGTTGCTAAATATGTTGAGATGCCTATAATTAATACTGTAAAAAATGCCTGATTTATAAATTTTAGACAATCATATAATGCCATTGCTTTATGATGTTTCATTTCTTTTTTTCTTAAAAATTCTGATTTTTCATCAAATCTTTTTGTTTCAAAATCAACACTATCACTAATTCTTATTACTTCTATACCATTTATTAATTCTACAATAGTACCATCTATTTGTGACTTACTTTCTAATAATTCCACTCGAATTCCTTTTTGACTATTAATTTGTTTTAATACAATAAATATTCCTATTGGTATAACTAACATCATTGGTAGGGCTAAAATAAATGGTAATGTTATAAATATTGTTATAATTGCTGCTATACTATTAAAAATTGCTGGAGTAAAATCCATAAACAATAATTTTTCTAATTTTACAGTTCCTTCTAGGCATCTATTCATTCTCCCATGTATATTCCCTGTCATATTCTTTCTGAAATATGATAAAGGTGCCATAAGTAAAGATTTTATAACCATTCCTCTTGCATATTTTTCTGTCCTTGTTGCAGTATCTTCTACCATTACTCTTCTTATTATTTTTATAATTTCATTTGCAACATTTACACTTAAGATTAAGATTAAAAAAGGTATTACTTTTAAAAATGATATTTCTTTTTGCAATAAAATATCATCTGTAAGCCAACCAATAGCCTTGGGTGTTACTTGTGTCAATCCTGCTGAAATAATCATAATTGCTACAATTATTGTAAAAGATATTTTTTGCTTTTTATTAAGTATTTTATATAATTTCTTTAACACATTTTTAGTAGATTCATTTTTTATTTTTTTCACTTTATTTCTCCTCATATTATTTTAAGTTATTAAGCTTTATATATTTATCCGCTTCTATATTACTTGATAATAATTCTTTTATATTATTTTTAACAATTAATTCTTCCTTTTCTTGTTTTTTCAATCTCTTTATATGATATTCAAGCTTTGCAGCTAAAGCTCTATTTTCAGTTTGCCATACACTCTCTAATTTTTTTGCAGAATGTGTATATGTATATTTTGCACAATTATTTTTAGTAAAATGCTCTTTCATTCTGTTTTCAAGATTTTTAGTTATTCCTGTATATATTGAATTATCTATACATCTTAGCATGTAAATATAATACATTTTATCTTCTCCTATATTTTTCTCAATTTTGCTATAAAAAATCCTTCATAATATTCATTTGGGTAAACACAAATCGTTCCTTTTATTTTAGTTGGAAGAAGCGGTAAAGTATTTAGCCATTTATATTCAATTGGAATAATTTCTACTTTTTTCTCTTTTAACATTTTTTCTATTATTTTTTCATTTTCTACATCTAAAATAGAACAAGTAGAATATACCATTTCTTTTCCTTTTTTTAATATGTTTATAGCTTTAGCAAGCAACTGTGTCTGTAATTTTATTGATTTTTCTATCAACTTATTTGTAAATATTCTTTCCAAATTATTATTTGTATTTAAAATACCGCTTCCACTACATGGCGCATCTAATAGTATTTTATCAAATGAGAAAAAATCATCTATTTTCCTTGCATCTTGATTCATTACTAATACATTTGATGCCTGTTTTTCTATATTAAATTTTAATCTTTCACATCTTATTTTATTAATTTCACAAGCAGTTATATTGGCTTTATTATTTGTCAATGCTGCGATTTCAGTTGTTTTTCCTCCTGGTGCAGCTGCCATATCTAAAACATCTTCTTTTTCTTTCACACCTAATATAATTGGTGGAAGCATTGATGATAAACTTTGTAAATATATCTTTCCTTCATTATATATATCTAAACTTCTTATTTCATTTTCTCTTACATTTTTTATTATAAATGCATTTTCATACCAATTTATTTTATCATAATATATATTTTTTGAATTCAAAATTTTTTCTATCTCATCTTTTGTACTTTTTAGATTATTCACTCTCAAAGTAGTATATCTTTTTTTAGAATATCCATCTATTATTTTATTTGTAAGTTCTTCTCCGTATTGTTTTTTTAACATTTCTATTAAAAATTCAGGGATATTTATATCCATATAATCTCTCCTTATTTAATTTTATACACTTATATTATCATATTTTGATAAAAAATAACAGTATTTTTGTTGCATGATTTCTTATTTTTAGATATAATAAGAAATAATTAATTACAAGGAGATATATATAATGGAACACTGGAGTGTTGATGATTATAAAAACTATACAAATAATAAAGTTAGAAAGAGTAAATATAGATCAAATAAAGTTTCTATTGATGGTCATACTTTTGATAGTCAAAAAGAAGCAGACTTTTATTGTAATTTAAAATTACAACTTCAAGCAAAAGAAATCAATGGTTTTTGCCTTCAACCCATATTTATGCTAGCACCTGGATTAAAATATAAAGCTGATTTTATTATTTTTCATAAAAATGGTGAATCAGAAGTTGTTGATGTTAAAGGTTTTAAAACAAAAGAATATATTGCTAAGAAAAAGGTTTTTGAGGATAAATATAATTTAAAAATAACAGAAATCGAGTAAGATTTTTATATTTCTTACTCAATTTGACTTTTATATAAAATCATAATATAATTTATGCATAATTTTTTATTCCTGCATTTTGCAGTTTATTATAGAGCAACTAGTAAAATATTTTTTGGCAAGGAGGTTATAATTATTATGCAATTGACATCAGAAGAAATAAAGAAATATGAAGATGCTGGAATTAATATCTTGGAAACATATGGTGGTAGAATCACTTATCAGACCAGAAAAGATGAAAATACTTGTAATTCTTGTTCTTCTCTTAGATTGTTACCTGATCCAGATCCATATGATTCTTTTTGCGATGATGACCAGAAGGCTATATGCACTGAAAACGGTAAAATTATTTCCCGTTCGCTAAATGTCTGGGAATCATCTAAGGTTGGAATTCCTAGTTGGTGTCCAAAAAAATAATAATTATTATGTACCAAAATAGACCAGTTATATCTGGTCTATTAATTTATATTGTTTAATAAAATTTTTATTTCTTCATTCCTTTTTACTTTTTTAGTTGTTGTTTTGATTAACTCTTTATCTGTTAAAATCATATTTTTAATATATTTATATGGTGGAAATGTTTTATTTATTTCCTTTATTTTCTGCCAAATAATGTTTTCCAACTCTTCTTGTTTTATGTTAGGATACTTTTCATTTATCACTTCTTTATCATAAACTATTTTAACGGAAAGTTTAATATCATTTTTATCTTTATCATTTGGAATACCATATACTATACATTCTAAAACTTCATCAAGTCTATTTATTACCATTTCTAACTCATCTGGAAATACTTTTTTACCATTTTTTAGAACTATCATATCTTTTCTTCTGCCAGTCAGGAATAAATATCCTTCTTTGTCAAAATACCCTAAATCTCCTGTATAAAACCAACCGATCTTTTAATACTTCTTTAGTTGCTTCTTCATTTTCATAATAACCGAAGCATCACATTTGGTCCTTTTACTCTTACTTCTCCAATTCCATTTTCATCTTGGTTTACAAGTTCTAGTTCTACATTTTCCATTGGAAAGCCAACAGAACCATATTTTACTTTTTTAGCATTTTCAGATGCAATTACAGGAGATGTTTCAGTTAGTCCATAACCCTGAACTACATTTATTCCTAATTCATTAAATCCCTGTGCTACTTTTTTATCTAATGGTGCTCCTCCAGATATCACAGACCTTAGATTTCCACCTAATTCATCTATTATTTCTTTAAATAGTTTTTTCCTAATATCTATATGTAGCTTTAATAGAATATTACTTACTTTTTTGGCTATATTTACAATTTTTGTTTTTCCCTTTTTTTCAATTGCTTGTTCTATCTTTTTATAAATTGCTTCTATAAGAAGTGGAACTCCTACAAAAACAGAAACTTTATATTCTTTCAAGTTTTGTGCAATATAACGAAGCCCATCTGGAAATGATGTTTTAGCGCCAAATGCTAACATAACTATCATACAAGTAGAACCAAATACATGGTGAAATGGTAAAAATGCTATATTTGAATCACCAGTACGTATATCTTCAACTAATTGCATACTATATACATTTGATGCAATATTTTTTTGTGAAAGCATAACTGCTTTTGATTTTGATGTAGTTCCTGATGTAAATAATAATATGTTCATTTTATCATTATCGATTTTTGTATCTATGTATTTTTTATTCCCACTATCTAATAGTTCTTCTCCTTGTTTTCTTAGTTCTAAAATACTTTTGTATCCATCTTGTTTTGACATACATATATAATCTTTTAAATTTGTATTTCCTCTTTTCTTGATTTCTTCAATATTATCTATATATTTTTCATCAAATACTAAAACATCTGCTTTGCTTCTTATTAAACAATTTTCGAGTTCATCTATTTGAAGTTCTTTATCTAAAGGAATACTTACTATACCTCCAAGTAAATTAGTTAAGTGAGTAAGTACCCATTCATATCTATTCCTTCCTACTATGGCAATTCTTTTATCTTTGAAACCTAAATCATAAAACTTAGTTCCCAAATCATTTATTTCTTCTAGAAATTTTTTATATGTTATATTTTCATATTCTACTTCCTTTTCTTTTTTATGCTTAATTATAAAAGCTATTTTCTCATCATATTTTTTCACAGCATCATACATAAGCTCTTTCACATTTTCAAATTCAGTAGCATCAAAATATCTTTCTCTTTCCATATTTTTCTCCTTTACTATTGTATCTAGTATTGATTACTAGATTATCATATGTATAATATCTTGTCAAGAGTTGACTAACCATTCTAAACATGTTATTATTAGTATTATGAGGTGACCTAAGATGTATGAAGAAATTAATAATTTTCATGTGCCTAGATGGGATGAATTGCCTAATATAGATTTATATATAGATCAATTAGTTTCATTGCTTGAACAATATTTGTCTGGTTATATAAAAAGTGATAACGAAAAGGAAGATAAGTTAATAACTAAAACAATGATTAATAATTATGTTAAACATGGTGTTTTAAAAGCACCCATAAATAAAAAATACAATAAACAACATATGGCTACACTTTTTGTTATCTTTATTTTAAAACAAGTTTATAGTATAAATGATATAAAAAAATTGATTAGTTTTGCAATAGAAACTTCACCTATAGAACAGGCTTATGACAGATTTTGTTCTGAAGTAGAAAAGGCAATTAGAATTGTTTTTGCCCAAAAACATTATATAAAAAGCAACAAACTTACACAAGAACAATATATATTAAGAAATGTTGTACAATCTTTTGCTAATAAATTATATGTTCAAAAAGTATTTCTAAAAAAATAATTATATAAAAAACGGAGTAATTCTTATGATAAATGTGGAAAAATATTTAAATAATTTTTATAAAAAAGCTAAAAATCCTTCTTTAGATGCTATGAAATATTTTATGGAAGAATACAACAATTTCGAAAAGCAGATGAAATTTATTCATATTGCAGGAACTAATGGTAAGGGTAGCTGTGTGGAAATGTTAAATAATATACTAATTAAACAAGGATTCAAAGTCGGAAAATTTATTTCTCCACATTTATTAAAGTATAATGAAAGAATTAGCATTAATGGAAAAAATATATCTGATTACGAATTATCAAATTATATAGAGGAATCAGAACCAAAAATAAATAAATATAATGAAATTCATTCTACCAATATTACATTGTTTGAATTAGAAACAACAATAGCTTTATTGTATTTTTATAGAAATAATGTAGATATAGTTGTTTTAGAAACAGGATTAGGTGGTCTTTTTGATTGTACAAACATTATAACTTCTCCTCTTGTTTCTGTAATTACTTCAATTGGATATGACCATATGGCAATTTTAGGTAATACTTTAACTGAAATTGCTTATCAAAAAGCAGGTATTATAAAAGAAAACTCAAATACAGTGTGTTTTTGTCAATCAAATGACATAGATAAAATTTTTATAGACATTTGTCATGAAAAGAACAATAAATTGCATCTATTAAAAAAAGAAGATATAAAAAATTATTTTTATGACAATGATTATCAATATTTTGACTATAAAGATTTAAATAAAATACAGATTAATTTAAAAGGTATTAAACAGATTCAAAATGCTGCACTTTGCATAGAAACTATTAATATATTAAATAATCTTGGTTATGAAATATCACAAGAAAATTTAATAAGCGGTCTTAGTTCTGTTATTCATAAAGGCAGATTTGAAAAAATAAATGATAAACCTCTAATAATTTATGATGGTGCTCATAATGAACCTGCTATTAAAAATCTTCAAAATACAATTTTAATGTATTATAAAAATATTAAACGATTATATGTAGTTTCAATTTTAAAGAATAAAGATTATAAAAAAATAGTGTCTTTATTATTAGAAGATGAAAATGCAAATTTCATTTTCACTTCTGGAAATGATAAAACAAAATATGTTTCCAACTATATTTTATATAATATTGCTTTAAAATATAGAAAAAATCAAAAAATTTATAAAATGACTTTGGATAAAGCAATTGAATTTATTATGAGCAATCATGATGAAGAAATTAATTTTATAGTTGGTAGCTTTTATGTCTATGGAACAGTAATATCAAAAATAAAGGAAGAAAAAAATAATTGATGGTTTAATTTTTTACCATCAATATAAAATTACATATTTACTAATGATGCTTTTATATTTTCTATTTCTTCCTTACTTATTCCCATATATTTCATTATTTTTTCTTCTGTTTCCCCTGATTCTAACATATTTTTTACTGCTTCTTTTAATAGCATCATTTTTCCTTTTATTTCTCCTTCTTTTCTTCCTTCCTTCTTTCCTTTTATCTCTATATCAAATAACATTTTTGCAAATGGACTCATCTTTTCTTCCTCCTATATAATTTATCTAACATTAATGTAATATTATTTTAAAATAATATAATAAATTGTAAATGTAAAATATTATAATTATTACAAAAACTATATTTTACTTTTACAATTTATCAAATTTCATTTATGCCATGCCCTTTACTTTATCTAATTCTTTCTTACTTATTCCCATATATTTCATTATTTTTTCTTCTGTTTCCCCTGATTCTAACATATTTTTTACTGCTTCTTTTAATAGCATCATTTTTCCTTTTATTTCTCCTTCTTTTCTTCCTTTTATTTCTCCTTCTATTCTTCCTTCCTTCTTTCCTTTTATCTCTATATCAAATAACATTTTTGCAAATTGAATCTATGTCAAGTTTTTGGACACAAAATCGTGTAATTTTTATGCTGATATTTTTTCTACTTCATAAGGTATTT
>CANPZA010000047.1 GCA_947588915.1 uncultured Clostridia bacterium | reverse complement strand
TACTAAATTGTTACTAGGAGGAAACCCTTGTTATTACTACTTTTTAATTTTTCGTCATAAGAGAATATGGTTGTTATTACTAATGCAATTAGTGTTATTCCTTTGCTTGACTGTTTTTGCTTCATCATTTTTCCTCCTTTTCATTGGTAGTTATACAAATATCACTTATGTAATCAAGTTACTACATTTTTACATATTTATATCATAACACTTTTACTTTTACAATAGCTTTTGAAAATTTTTTACAGTATAAAATAAAACCATTAAATTACCAGATATAGCAATTAGTGGTTTTATCTTGTAGTAATCTATGTCCTTTTAAACCCTAAACCTACAACCTCCCTTGAATTTGTTATAATAATAAAACTTTTTGAATCTATTTTCCTCGCAACCATTTTTATCCTTGCTATATCTCTTCTTGTTGCAGCACATAATAAAACTAATTTATTCTCTCCGAGTATACATACCCTTTCCAAAAATTCCTGTTGTTCCACGTCTTATTTTCTCTCCTATTTGTTTTGCTATCTCTTCATTTTTATCAGATATTATTAATAATAATTTAGTAAAATATATACCTTCAAAAACAATATCTATCATTTTTCCCATTAAATATATTGCTATTGCAGAATAAAGTCCTATTTCTATTTCTCTAAAGAAAAAAACATTTAAGCCAACTATTATCGTGTCCATAAATATAATTGTTGTACTCATACTTATTGTTGGTCTATATTCTTTTGCTATATAGCTAACTAGATCACTACCACCTGTTGAAGAATTTACCTTTAAAATTATTGCTGTGCCGAAGACCAATAATAATACCTCCATAGATACATGCTAAAAATCTGTCATTTGTCATTGGTTCTAATTGATCCAGTATATCTATAAATATAGACAATGTTATTGTTCCTATTAATGACTTTATAAAAAATTTTTTACCTATTTTAAAAACAGCAAATAAAAATAATGGTGTATTTATAGCAATAATTGTAGCACCCATTGGTATATTCAATAAGTAATAAACAATTGTTGCAATTCCAGATACCCCTCCTGATGATAATTGATTTGGTAATAAAAACAATGCTACACCTATAGCCATAACAAAAGATCCTAGTATCGTTCCTACTATTTCAATTAATAATTTTTTTAAATTATCTTTTTCTTCTACTTGCATATAAAAATCACCTTTATAGCATTATTTGCATATATTGGTGATTTTATACTTTTATTTTATTCTTCTAAAAAATCATTATATGTTTTTGTAATCTCTATTTTTGATTTTCCTTGTTTAATATTCTCATCTTGCTTTAAAATCAAATCAACATCATATGTATCTTTTAATTTTAATACATTTTCCTTTTTATGACCAATAACATTATTTGCATCTATTGGATTTACTGTAACCTCTACTTCTTTTACCTTTACATTTAATTTTTTTATTTTTCCAACAATTGCATCATACCACATAGCAGACTCTACTAATTGTCTAAATGCTGGATGAAACGGTCCTGCTACAACTTCACTTTCTTTACTCTCTGGCTTAGATATTTCATCTGTTGGTTGTAAACCTATCCTTATAATTTCTATATTTTTGTCAGCAAACATCCTAACTAAATCTTTACAAATTTCAACTGCCTGTACTACTGTTAGTGGCTCATATTTACCCTTTTTATAATCCTCTTCTAATTTAGTCCCTTTTACGACTAATACTGGATAAATTCTTACCATTTTAGGTTTTAATTTTATCAAAGATTTTACTGTATTAATTTCATCTATTCTAGTGCTTTCTGGAAGACCAACCATAATTTGATGTCCTAATTTAAAACCATTCCATCTAATCAGTTTAGATGCTTTTTTTACATCTTCAAAAGTATGTCCTCTATTTGCTTTACTTAATATATAATTATTTGTAGATTGTACTCCAAGCTCTATAGTTTTTACTTTATATTTCTTAAGCATTTTTAAAATTTCTTTATTTATACAATCTGGTCTTGTTGAAATCCTAATACTCTCCACTTTTCCTTCTTTTATATATTCATATGCTAATTTTAATAATTCTTCCTGCTTTTCCTTCTTTATAGCTGTAAAACTTCCACCATAAAAAGCTATTTCTACTTGAGAATCTTCATTTTTTATGTTTTTTAAATAATCTTCTATAATCTTTTTTGCTTCTTTTATTGTTAATTCTTTTTTCTGACCACTAATTGACTTTTGATTACAAAACACGCAATCATTTGGACATCCTAAGTGTGGTACAAATATTGGTATTATATACTGTTTTTTCATAAACTACCTCTCTTTATTTTAAATTCTCTAATGCTTTTTTTGCTGCATGCATTTGTGCCTCTTTTTTACTTTTCCCTACACCATTTGCTAGAACTTTTCCATCACAACTTACTTGTGCCTCAAAACTCTTATCATGATCTGGTCCTTTTTCCTTTGTAATTTCATACACTATTTTTACTTCTCCGGTGCTTTTGTAACTTTTCTTGTAAAACAGTTTTATAATCTTTATCTCCAACATGTTTTGTTGCTATTTCAATTTCATCTTTTAAGTTTTCTATAATAAATTTTTGTGCCTCATTAATTCCTCCATCTATGTATATTGCTGCAATTACAGCTTCTACACTGTCTGCTAAAATCGCTGGTCTATTTTTTCCTCCTGTTTTTATTTCAGATTTTCCTAAATATAAGAAATCACTAAAATTATGCAACTTTGCAACTTTATACAAACTTTTTTCACATACTACTGTTGCTCTAACTTTAGTCATTTCTCCTTCTTGTAGCTTTGGGTAATTTTTGTATATGTATTCACTTGATATGAATTCTAATATACTGTCTCCTAAAAATTCAAGTTTTTCATTACTTTCCAATCCGTTTTCATAAGCATATGATGTGTGTGTTAATGCTTTCTTTAGAAGTCCTTTATCTTTAAATACATACCCTATACTTTCTTCTACTTTATCCATTTTTTCACCTTCTTTTTTCTTTACTTTTTTATTATATACTATTTTATAAATTTTGCAAGTATCTATCTAATTGTTGTGTTATTTCAATATGAATTTTTTGTATATTATTACTACAAAATCCCAGATTTTTTTTGTTGTTTTTTATAGACATTTTTCTACTATTATTGTATAATAAATATGTATTATTTTAGTAAAGGAAGAAAAGTGTTATGTCTGAGAATAATAATAACAGAAATTTATCTGATGTATTCAAAGAATTACAGGATATGCAAACTAAAAAACAAGTTACTAGACAATTTTCTAAAGTAAAAAGACCTTTTACTTCTAAAATTCGTTCTCGTAACCCTTATAAAACTTATGATTTACGACTTTCTCATATTATAGTAGGTTGTAGTATTCTAATTGTTGGATTAGCTGTGTTCTTTCCAAAAAACACATCTTTTACACAAAGTTATGCAAAAGAAGAAGAAATAGAAGAAGCATCAGAATATGAAATAAATAGACATAGATTAAATATTCAAAATATAATTTCTGAAAATGCTAATATGGATAGAGTAAAAGAACAAGTTACAGAAGAACGTGATGTAGAATTTCAAACAGAATATAGTAATAATCCATCACTTCCAAAAAGTGAAGAAGTTGTTAAAAGAGAAGGAGTTATTGGAAAAGATAGTATTACTGCTGTTAAAACATATGAAAATGGCAACTTTGTAGAAGAAATTATTTTAAATAGAGAACAATTAGTTGAACCAATTTCTAAATTAGTAGATATAGGTACTTCTGAATTCTTAGCAAAGCATAAAGTACATATCGGCGATATTATGTATTTAGTAGAAGCTGACAAATTAAAAGAATCCGCAGATGTTTCTTCTAAAGATATAGCTGAAATAAAGAAAAGCATAGATGTTAAATTATTAGAATTACCAAGTGAAGAATGGTGTAAAGTTTCTTATGACAATATAGAAGGATATATTAAAACATCTAATTTAACTTCTGCTTATACAACACCAAGCATAGTAGAAAAGAATAGAATCCAAAGAATTTTATTAAAAGTAAATATTGATATGGAATTAAATAGGACAAGTGGTTTAACTTTAAATGATTATAAGAAAATATTTACAAATCTTTCAGATGATAAGAATAAGATATTCCAAAATAATTATACTGCATTTTATAATGCAGAAAAGAAATATAATATTAATGGTATTTTCTTAGCATCTATGGCAATACATGAAAGCGGTTGGGGAACTTCTCAAATTGCTAAAGATAAAAACAATTTATTTGGTTATGGTTCATTTGATTCTTCTCCTTATGATTCTTCTTATGAATTTGTTGATTATGCAGAAGGAATTGAAACTGTAGCTAAATCTTTAGTTAAATATTATCTAAATCCTGTTGGTACAAAAATATATAATAATGAAACAGCATCTGCTTCATTCTACAATGGTCCAACTTTAAAAGGGGTTAATACAAGATATGCTTCTGACAAAGAATGGCATTTAAAAGTATATTCATATATGGAAACTTTATATAATAGACTTCAATAATATATGGAGGTTACTATGAAAAAAATCAAAGTAAAAAACGAAAGATTATTATTTGTTATTTTAATTATAATATTATTCTTTGTGTTTATTTTACATTATAATTTAGTATTTTCTGTAATATTTGAAAACAATAATTTTGCAAATAATATGATTGAAATTGCTAATGAAAATGAAGATTCAATTTTTAATATTCAGAGAATATTATTATATAGTAGTGCTAATGCTATTGACAACTCAGAAAATCAATCTCTTCAAAATATGAGCCTTTGTCAATATACAGATATTTCTATTTTTATAGATAATACAAGTACTATTTCTGAGTTAACAAATGAAAACACAGTAAAAGAATTATACATAGATAACATAGTTATAAGTTCAGATGCAAATATAGGTACTAAAATTATGAATTACAAAAATCCACTTGATTTTGGTAAATATAAGTTAGTAAAAGAACCTGAGAATAATAGAATTGATTTTAATATTATCAGTACTAATTCAGAAAATGAAAATAATGATTATTCAAATCCTACTTTTTATACGGATTGCTCTAATCCTATTTCTTTAGGATATATGAATAAGGATATTTTAACAAATTATTCTGTTTCTACTGATGCATCAAGTATTTCCTTTAATGGTAAGGTTTTAAAAGAAGCAAATGTTAATTTAGATGATATTAATTATACTTTATCTTTTAGAATAAATATTATAAATAACTTAAATCAAAAATTTTTATACAATATGAAATTAAATGTAGATTTAAATGATCAAAATGGTGGTATTTATAATGGATATGTATTTAGAGGTAAAAATACATCAGGAAATGAATATAGGTTTTTCAAAGAGGTTTAGTTACATACTAAATCTCTTTTTCATATTATGTTTTGAGGTGTTTATTTTGAATTCATGTGAACTTGCAAGTTTTGTAACTTATATTGCTTGTGTTATTGCTAAAGATAAAACTGTGGATGAATTAAATTTATTGAGTGCTATTTTTTCACAATTGGGTGATACATTAGATACTATTGCCTCTTCTATGCCTTCTTCTCCATAAATTACCATCTATTGTTAAAATTATATAATATGGATTGATAATTTCATATAATTATCTGCCTTACTTATTTTAAATTCTTGTTATATATAAATTTCACAAATCTTTCTTAATATTCCTGTAATACGTTTATATTTTATTCATTAGTCACTAAATATAGCTTTTTCCTTCGTATTCTCTATTTTACATTCTAATATTACTTGCATTTTTCATTTTTTCTATATTATTTGCTATTGTTTTCTTACAATTCTATAGTTAATTTATTTTTCTTTATTTATATTACTTTTATATTCTTCTTTAACATTTTCTTTTATAATTCCCAAAAGCATAGTTATCGTAGCAGTTATCATTTTTTTATTTTCAGGTTCAATTTGTTTATATGATGATAAAATTATTTTAGCATTTTTCATAAGTGATACTTTTAATTCCGCTATTGTTTTGGCCTCTGTTGAATTAATTATTTCAAATACAATATCTATTACTTGTTCTCTTGTATGAAAGTCTAAATTCTCCAACCATCTCGTTATTGTTTTATTCATAAACTTACTTTCATTTGTAATTTCTTTTAATATAACAAATTTCTTTCCAATTACTTGCCAAGAATATACATCATGCTCCATAACACCTTTTTCTATACTTTGCACTATTGTATATCTTTCTTCATGATTTAATAACATTCCAAATATTGAATCTTGTGGTATATATGTTATAACTTTCTTAATTGCATTCTTATATTCTTCTGTACTTACTATATCTTCATTAAAACCTGGTCCATCATTATTATATACATTTATAATTCTTTGTTTAACTTTCGAATTTGCAAATATAGAAGCATATACTGCTAAGTTTCCTCCTTTTGAATGACCTCCCAATCTAATTTTTTTATTTGGATATTTTTTTGCAATATTCTCTAAATATTCTTTAGCAGCTATTTGTGAAGCAATATGACTTTTAAAACTCATATTAAAATCTTCTTTCCATCCAACTAATGTATTGTCTGTTCCTCTATATGATATATAAATTGTATCATCTGGTAAAATTACTGTAATTGCAGAAAATTGTTTTTCTATTTCTGGTTCTATTTTATTTATATATTCTAAAGCTTTCATTTCTCCAAACCTGTTACTTCTACCCATTATAGGGAATAAATCTGCATCATCTTTCCACAATATTCTAATTTTAGTTTTATCTTCATCCTCAAATCTTTTACTTAATTCTTTTATTGTTACTACTTCATTTGCTTCTATTATACTGTCTAATGGAAAATATGAAAATCTATTTAATATAAGACTATCTATTTCATTAAATCCTGAATCTTCTAATTTCAAATCCCCTCTCCATTTTACATAATCTATAATATTGGCCATTTTTCTTTTAATGCTATCTTATTAGCATTTTCCTCCTTTACTTTATTTTTTAATCTATCATGCATATACTAATTTATATTTCTAAAGTTTTTTTATTACTTTACAAGGATTTCCTACTGCAACACAATTTGAAGGTATATCTCTATTAACTACACTTCCAGCTCCAATTACTACATTATCTCCTATTGTAACTCCTGGAAGTACGCAAACATTTCCTCCAATCCATACATTATCTCCTACTGTTATAGGCTTAGCATACTCTATTCCTGTATTTCTTATTTTATAATCCAATGGATGTCCTGCTGTATAAAATCCACAATTTGGTGCTACAAAAACATTATCTCCAAACTTAACTTTATTTCCATCTAATATAACTAAATTATGATTTGCATAAAAATTTTCTCCAATCTCGATATTATATCCATAATCACACCAAAAAGGTTGTTCAATACAATAATTATCTTTAGTTTTGCCAATGATTTTCTTCAACATCTCTTTTCGCACATCAAGGTCAGATGGCTTTATATTGTTATATTCGTAACATAAATCCTGTGCTTTAAACTTTTCAGTTAATATTTCTTTATCATAATTAGCATTATATAATTCTCCCCTAATCATTTTTTCTTTTTCTGTCATGTTTTTATCACTCCTTTTATAACTAAATATTATCATATGAATATAAAATTATCAACTGATATTTCCTATTATAATTTATTCTAATGTTTATTAATATAAAAATGACATATTAGATTTTTTATTAATATGTCATTTTTCATATTATTTACTTATAATAATTCTGCATATTCGTGTTCTTTATTTTTGCATTTTTCATCGTTTTCGCCTTTTTGCTTGAAAATAGCTCTAAAAATAGCTCTAGTCAAAGGTTGAATAAAGAATAACTGTGAAAGCAATGCAAATGGGAAATTTAATACTACTTTTTGTAACCAATATGGAATGAAATTGATAAAGAAATCATTTAGTGAAGCTCCTCCCATCCCTACTGCTATAATTCCATTATAAATAATAGTTGCTAAAAAACTCATTAATGGACACATGATTCCTACAGTTGCACATATTATTGCAGTTTCTACTATCATATGGTCATTATTTTTAGGATTAATTGCTTTAAATGCTAACTTTACAGATAAAGGACTTCCAATAAATATCTCACATAGATATGCTAATACAAATTCAATTGGAATAAAAAACCAAGAATTTTTTATAACTTCTATACTAAATCCTCCTGCTTCATATGATGAGCAATAAAATACAAAACATGGAACTGTAATAATAACAGTAATTAATGCAAAAATTAATTTTTGAAATTTTGTCTGTGGCATAATCTTCTCCTTTCTTTTGCATACAAAAAAACACATGCGTTTTTAATTTTGCGACTGCTTTTGTTCCGTAATCAGATTTACGAGCATATCGCTCCACATGTGTCGTTTCCTATTTTATACAAAATGAAATATATCATTTTTTATTTTAAAAATCAAGTGCTTTTTATAAAATAATATGAGTTTTCTTTATTCGCCTATTTGTTCTAAATTAACTAATTCATTCTTTTTAAAAGTCATTTTTAATATACAAGGAGAGGATATATTTAAAACTATATTTTTATATACTAATTTAATATCTTTATTCACTTTACACCAATTTAATAAGAAAAATTTTATTGCACCACCGATGACTTATAATTGCTATCTTTTTTCCTTCATATTCTTTAAGAATTCTTGCAAAAAAATCATTCATCCTTTCTCTTGTTTCATCTGCACTTTCTCCATCAGAAGTCTTAAACTTTCTATCTATTAGTTGTTCTTGAGACGGATCTTTTGTACTTTTATTTTTCATAAATTCACCTAACTCTTTTAAATTTCCTAATTTTCTTTCATTTAAATGACTATCTAAATTAATAGGTAAATTGTTAGCATTAGCTATATACTTTGCAGTAGCTTTTGCCCTTGTATAACTACTTGACCAAATAACATCAATATCATTTAATTCAATGTTTTGGCTTAATCTTTTAGATTGTTCTTCTCCTTCTATTGATAATATTTCTTTTTCATTAATCATTTGATTATCTTCATTTGTATTTCTAATTCCGTTTTCATTGACAGTACTTGCATGTCTTATTAAATAAACAATTGTATTTTTCATTTGACAATATCCCTTCATATTATATAATAAAAAATTTATAATTTTAAAATTGGTACTTTTTATTGTAATTTATGTAACTGTTTTTAAACTAATACTATTCCAATAAGTTAACCATATAACACCCCTATTTAACTGCAATGATAACTTTGGGAAAATTGTTTTTTAATTCTTAAAATTAGATTTTCTAGTGTTTTTAAGTTCAAAAAGGACTTAGGAAATGACATTAGTAATATTGAAAAGATACATACTATATAACATTTTAATTAATCTCCCTTTGCTCTGCAACTTATTTATCCTTTATCTCCCTTCAAAACTTTTTAAAAGTTATTATTCATATAATTAATTATACAAACTAAGTTTATAAATATTTAAATTTCTTTTTTAACGTAAATTATTTCTGATATCTTATATGATATATATAACATTAAAACCATAGTTACTGGAAATACTATCATCCAATATGTACCTATAGAATCTAACATTTTTATCATTGGTGACAAATCGATATAGTTGGCTATTAAACTTCCAGCAATTGCAACACAAAATATTACAGTCATTAATCCAATTCTCGCTTTTTCTGGACCAAACTTATACATTGCTGGATATATAAATGATTGTAATAAAATCGTAGCAAAAAGAGATCCAAATATTGTTCCTGTAATGTTTTCAAAATCTATTATTTTTGTTTTAACATAAGAAATCGTAAAAGATAGTGCCGTTATAATTATAGTTGTTATAATTATAAGTAATATTGTTGCTAAATATTTTGCTTTTACATTATTTTTTCTACCATTTGGTAAAGATATTGCATAAGCATCCCATTTATTATAAAAATCATAACTAAATGTTGACATCATTATCATTACACTCATAAATGGAAGTAAAAATGATAAATCCATTTGACCTTGAAAAGCCATAACTACATAGATAAGTAATAAAATTGCTAAAATTTTAATATTACTTTTTATCATTAATAAATCTTTTTTTATAAAACCTAACATTATTTTTCCCCCTTAATCATTAATACCATAAGTTCTTCAAGTGATATTTTATCTATTGTATCAATATCATATTTTTTATTAAAAACTTTTCTGTTTTCAACTAAAATTTCATATTCATATTTACTTCTCTTATATTTAATAAAATCATTTTTATCTATTTTTTCAAATTCTTCTTTTGTACATTTGACAATTCCATAATCTTCTAGTAATTCTTCTCTTGTTTTTGACAATATAATTTTGCCATCATTTATGAAAGTAATATAATCTGCAATATGTTCTAAATCTGTTGTAATATGGCTTGATAGAAAAATAGCACATTCCTCATTTTGTATAAAGCTTTGAAAAATATCTATTACTTCATTTCTTGCTATTGGATCAAGTCCAGCTGTTGGCTCATCAAGAATTAATAATTTAGGATGATGTGAAATTG
>CANPZA010000046.1 GCA_947588915.1 uncultured Clostridia bacterium | reverse complement strand
AAGTGGAGAAAAATAACATATATATAACAAAAAAAGTCAAGTATTTGCAAGACTTTTAGAGTTTTGCAAATGACTAAAAGACTAAATGAAAAGGAGAGAATTATGGACAAAAGATTATATGAATACACAAAAATAACAGACTTGAAAGATATGTTAAAAAAATCTGGAGAGCAATATGGAGAAAAAATAGCATACAAGATAAAAAATGAAGATGGAAGTTATAAAAATATAACACATAAAGAAGTAAGAGATATGATAAATTGTTTAGGTACAACACTAATAAATATGAATTTAAAAGGAAAAAGAATTGCAGTTATAGGTGAAAATAGATATGAGTGGGAAATAGCATATTTAGCAATTGTATGTGGAGTAGGAATAGTAGTACCATTAGATAAGTCCTTACCAGAAAATGAATTAAAAAATGTAATAAAACGCTCAGAAGTTGAAGCAATATTTTATACTTCAAAATATGAAAAAACTTTAGAAAAAATAAAAAACGAAGGGACAGGAAAACTAAAACACTTAATATCTATGGATTTAAAAATACATACAAGAGGAAATTATTCACAGTCAGAACTAATAGAAGTAGGAAAAAGGCTCATAAAACAGGGAAATAGAGAATTTTTAAATTGTAAAATAGATAACGAAAAAATGAGTATAATGTTATTTACATCAGGTACAACATCAGCATCTAAAATAGTTGCATTATCACATAGGAATATATGCTCAAATCTAATGGATATAGCATCTGTGTTAGATGTAGACTCAAATGATGTACTTTTATCATTTTTACCTTTACATCATGTATTTGAATGTACAGTTGGATTTTTATTTTCATTATATAAAGGTGCAAAGACAGTATTTTGTGATGGAATAAGGCATATTTCAGATAATATGAAAGAATATAAAGTATCTGTTATGGCATCAGTTCCTGCAATATATGAAGGATTATTTAAAATGATAAAAAAACAATTACAAAAAGAAGGAAAGTTAGAAGAAATTATAGAAAAAGCAGAAAAATACAGAAAATCCTCTATGGAAGAAAAGAAAAAAATATTTAAGTATGTACATAATATGTTAGGTGGAAATGTAAAATTAATGATTAGTGGAGCTGCAAGTTTAGAACCTAAAATAGAAGAACAATTTAGGTTATTAGGTTTCAATTTAGTGCAAGGCTATGGTTTAACAGAAACATCACCAGTTGTAGCAGTAGGTAGTAACAAATACAATAAAGTAGGTTCAATAGGAAAAACTGTTCCAAGTGTAGAAGCAAAATTAGTTGATGTAAATAAAGATGGAGTTGGTGAATTAGTTGTAAAAGGACCAAGTATTATGATAGAATATTATCAAAACAAGCAAGAAACAAAAAAAGCACTAATAGACCGGATGGTTTTATACAGGCGACTTAGCAAAGATTGATGAAGAAGGATATATATTTATTTGTGGAAGAAAAAAGAGTGTAATTGTATTAAAAAATGGTAAAAATATATTCCCAGAAGAAATGGAAAATTTACTTAATAGAATAGAAGGTATAGAAGAATCATTTGTTTTTGGAAAACAAATGTCAAATGATAAAAATGATATTAAAATATTTGCAAAACTTATTTATAATAAAGATATCATAGAAGATGCATATAAGGTAAAAGGAGAAGAAAATATATATAAAGTAATAAATCAGAAAATTAAAGAAATAAATAAAACAATGCCACGTTACAAATCAATAAGAGGAATTATTATATCACAAGAACCATTAATAAAAACAACAACTAATAAAATAAAAAGACAAAATAACATAGAGCAAATTCTAAGAGAAGTAATGGAAAGAAAAAAATGCAGTTAGAAAATTTGAATACGAAAATATTAGGAAAAAAGATACAATTATTTAAACAAATAGATTCTACACAATTAGAAATTTTAAGAAAAATTGAAAATAAAACAATAGAAAATGGTGAAATTATTTTATCAGAAATACAAACAGAAGGGATACGGAACACATGGGAGAAGCTGGTATACAGATGAAGAAAATAATATAGCTTTTTCATTTTATATCAGTACTGATTGTAAGTTACAAAAAATAGAGGGAATTACAATAGAAATTGCAAAAACAATAATAGAAACTTTAAAAAATTTATATAACATAGAACTTCAAATAAAATTTCCAAATGATATCATATGCAACAATAAAAAAATAGGGGGAATTTTAACACAAACTAAATTGATAGGGGAAAAAATCAAGTATATAATTGTAGGAATACGGATTAAATACAAATCAAAAAAAGTTTAATAATCAAATAAATAGTATAGCTTCCTCAATTAAAAATGAGTTTGATGTTGAAGTAGATAAATTTGAATTTATAACAGAATTTTGTAATCTGTTTGAAAAAAAGTTAATAAAAATGATAAATATATGAAGAAAGGATCAAAAAATGAAAATTGGATTTTTATTTCCAGGTCAAGGTTCTCAAAGTATTGGGATGGGAAAAGATTTATATGAAAAATATGAAATAATAAGAAATGTGTATGATAATGTAAAAAAAATAACTGGATTAGATATTGCAAAAATATCATTTGAAGGTACACAAGAAATATTAAATCAAACTAAAAATACTCAAATAGCTATATTAACAATGAGTTTGGCAATAGTAGAACTATTAAAACAAAAAGGAATAAAATGTATAGCTTCTTGTGGATTAAGTTTGGGGGAATATTCAGCATTAATTAGTAGTGGAGTTTTTAGTTTTGAAGAAGGAGTGAAGCTTGTTCAAAAAAGAGGAGAATTCATGCAAAATTTATGTCCTAAAGGTAAATGGCTAATGGCAGCTATATTGGGTATGAATGAACAACAAGTAGAAGATGTATGTAATAAAGTAACAAAAGGATTTGTAGTTCCTGCAAATTATAATACAACTGGACAAATTGTGATTTCGGGTGAAAAAGAAGCGGTAGAAGAAGCTCAAATAATTGCAAAAGAAAATGGAGCAAAAATGGTAAAAATCTTAAAAACTACAGGACCATTTCACACTGAAAAATTAAATAAAGCATCAGATGCTCTAAAAACAGAATTAGATAAAATAACTATAAATGATTTTAATAATATGGTTGTAAAAAATATAGATGGAACAGTATATACAAAAAAAGATGATATAAAAGATATTTTAGCAAAACATATAATAAGTCCAGTAATGTTAAAAAATAGTTTAGAAACAATGTTAGACATAGGAGTTGATACATTTATAGAAATAGGACCAGGAAAAACATTATCTGGATTTATAAAGAGATTAAATACTCAAAAACAAATAACAGTTTTAAATATTAATAATGTAGAGACATTAGAAAATGTGGTTAATATTGTTAGTATGAAAAACTAGTTTTGGATGAAAGAAGGTTTAATTATGGAAAAAGTAGCATTAATTACAGGAGCAACAAGAGGAATTGGAAAGCAAATTGCAATAACACTTGCAAAAGAAGGATATAATATTGCATTAAATTACAGAACAGAAAATAATGATTTGCTTGTAGTGAAAAAAGAAGTAGAGGATTTAAATGTGAAATGTTTTGTACAAAGGTGTGATGTATCAGATTTTAATGATTGTGAAAATTTTGTTAAAGCTACTATTGAAGAATTTGGACAAATTGATGTTTTAGTAAATAATGCAGGAATTACTAAAGATATGTTATTAATGAGGATGAAAGAGGAAGATTTTAAGCAAGTAGTAGATGTTAATTTAGTTGGTACATTTAATGTTACAAAAAATGTTATTAATCATATGCTAAAAGCAAAAAGTGGAAGAATTATTAATATTTCTTCAGTGGTAGGAATATCTCGGAAATGCAGGGCAAACAAATTATTCAGCATCAAAGGCAGGAATAATTGGTTTTACTAAAAGTTTGGCAAAGGAAGTTGCATCAAGAAATATATTGGTAAATGCAATAGCTCCTCGGATTTATACAAACTAGCATGACTGATATTTTAAAAGATGAGATTAAAGAAGAAATTGCAAAAAATATACCATTAAAAAGAATGGGAACACCTGAAGATGTGGCAAATGTTGTTAAGTTTTTAACATCAAAAGATAGTTCATACATCACTGGTCAAGTAATTAATGTTGATGGCGGGATGTTAATGTAAAGTAAGGGAAGGGATTTTTAGATAAGTCCCCTAATCCCGGAAAGGAATAGGAAAATGGATAAGAGAGTTGTTATAACAGGTTTAGGTGCAATTAGCCCTATAGGTAATGATGTAGAGCAGAATTGGGAGAGTATCAAAAATAAAAAATGTGGGATTGATAAAATAACTTCATTTGATACTACTAATTTTAAGACTACTCTGGCAGGTGAGGTAAAAGGTTTTAATGTGACAGATTATTTAGATGCAAAACAAGCAAGAAGATTAGATAGGAGTTCACAATTTGCAATAGTAGCTGCAAGGGAAGCTTTTAAGGATAGTATGATAACTCAAGAAAATACTGATTTTGAGAGAATAGGAATATTTATAAGTTCTGGAATTGCAGGGTTAACCATAATTCAGGAACAAGCTGAGATTAATTACGTAAAAGGAAACAAAAGAGTATCACCTATGTTTATACCAATGTCAATTGCAAATATGCCAGCTCGGAAATGTATCTATTGATTTAGGATTAAAAGGTGAGTCTATTTCAATAGTAACAGCTTGTAGTTCATCAACACATGCAATTGGAGAAGCATATAAAACAATAAAATATGGCTCAGAGGATGTCATTTTAGCAGGTGGAACAGAAAGTTCAATTTGTGAACTTGGTATTGCTGGATTTGAAAATATGAAAGCTTTATCTCAAGCAACAGATAAAAATAGAGCAAGTATACCATTTGATAAAGAAAGATCAGGATTTGTAATGGGAGAAGGAGCTGCAGTATTAGTATTAGAAGATTTGGAACATGCAATTAAAAGAAATGCCAAAATATATGCTGAAGTTATAGGATATGGAGCTACTTCAGATGCATATCATATTACTTCTCCAGCACCAAATGGAGAAGGTGGAGCAAGAGCTATGAAAAGAGCCATTGAAGATGCAAAAATTAAACCAGAACAGATAGATTATATTAATGCACATGGTACATCAACACATTTAAATGATTCTTTTGAAACTCAAGCAATTAAAACAGTATTAGGTAATGCAAGCAAATCTGTATTAGTTAGTTCAACTAAAGGAAATACAGGACATTTATTAGGAGCAACAGGTGCTTTAGAAGCAATTTTTTGTACTAAAGCTATAGAAGAAGGATTAGTTCCGCCAACAATTAATTATAAAGAAAAAGATGAGGAATGTGATTTGGATATAGTTCCAAATGAGGTAAGATATAAAGAATTGAATATTGTAATGTCAAATTCATTAGGATTTGGAGGTCATAATAGCAGTATTATTTTGAAGAAATATTAAAAAAATAGCTGCAAAAATTGCAGCTAATTTTATCAATGTATAACTATAACCTTCTCTTGATGAAAATTATCTGTGATTATCCGTTTATTGTGGATTCCTAATCCATCTAAAATTTCCCTTAAAGAGTATCTTATAATACCTAAGTCTATTTTAGATAATTTAGAATCATCACAATGAATTCTAATGACAGATGATTCATCCAGATGTTCCTCTTTTTCAAGCTTGTCCAAAAGTGCTAATGCTACTGTTGGAAAGCTAGGAGGATATGACCGATAGTGGTTTCTTAGTCTACTACATTGATATTTCATATTATTACCTCCTTTTAGAGTTTATAGTGTAATAATTATAACATAAAATAATGGAAATGTAAAGGAAAGGAAAGAGTTTTATGGAGTATGAAAAAATAAAACAATTGATGGAAGATATGGGAAATTCTAAGCTAACAGCTTTAGATATTGATTTCCCAGATGGAACAAAAATTAGAATGAAAAAAGAAGAAAAGAAAATAATTGAAGTACCAAAAAATGATAATAAACATATTATTCCAAATGATGAAGATGTAGAAAGTGATATAGAAAATAGAGAAAAAGACATTAATAAATCAGTAGAAGGAAATGTTGTTAAATCACCAATGGTGGGTACATTTTATGCAAAATCTTCACCAGATAGTGAAGCATATGTTACTTTAGGACAACAAGTAAAAAAAGGTGATATACTTTGCATCATTGAAGCTATGAAATTGATGAACGAAATAGAATCTGAATTTGATGGTAAAATAGTAGAAATTTTAGTTGAAGATGGAGAAGCAGTAGAATATGGTATGCCATTATTTGTTATAGAATAAAAGAAAGAAGTGAGAAGATGTTAAATAAAGAGCAAATAAAAGAAATTATCCCGCAAAGAGAACCTTTTTTGATGATAGATGAAGTAGAAGAATATATACCTCGGGAAAAGTGCAATAGCATATAAAAATGTAGATGAAAAAGAGTGGTATTTTAAAGGACATTTTCCTGGAAATCCAATTATGCCAGGAGTATTAATCACAGAAAGTTTAGCACAGACAGGAGCTGTTGCAATCTTAAGTGTAGAATCAAATAAAGGTAAAAATGCTTTATTTGGTGGAATTGATAAAATGAAATTTAAAAAAATGGTTGTTCCAGGAGATAGACTAAAATTAGAAGTAAAAATAATTAAACAAAAAGGACCAATAGGTATTGGAGAAGCACTGGCAACAGTAGATGGAAAAATAGTTGCAAAGGGTGAGTTAACTTTTGCAGTAGTATGAAAAGGAGAAAAATAATGAATAAGATTTTAATTGCAAATCGTGGGGAAATTGCAGTTCGAATTATAAGAGCTTGCAAAGAAATGAATATAAAAACAGTTGCAGTATATTCAGAAGCTGATAAAGATGCATTACATACACATTTAGCAGATGAAGCAGTATGTATTGGACCAGCAGATCCAAGAAAAAGCTACTTGAATTATAAAAACATAATAGAGGCAGCAAATATAACAAAAGCAGATAGTATTCATCCAGGTTTTGGATTTTTATCAGAAAATAGTCAATTTGCAAAAATATGTGAAGAATCTAATATAAAATTTATAGGACCATCATATAAAGTAATTGAATTAATGGGAAACAAATCAAATAGCAAAGAGTTAATGAGGAAAAATGGTATTCGGTGTAATACCAGGTTCAAATGGAAGTGTAAAAGGTATAAAAGATGCAATAAAAATTGCAAATGAAATTGGATATCCTATAATGCTAAAAGCAGCCAGTCGGGCGGAGGAGGAAAAGGTATACGTGTTGTTAGAGACCAATCAGAATTAGAAAATAGTTACAATATTGTGAAAAAAGAAGCTAAGATATCATTTAATGATGATGAAATTTATATAGAAAAATTTATAGAAAATCCAAGACATGTAGAAATACAAATTCTTGCAGATGAACATGGAAATATAATTCATTTAGGAGAAAGAGATTGTACGATTCAACGTAAAAACCAAAAAATCATAGAAGAAACTCCTTCAACAGCAGTTGATGAGAAATTAAGAAATAAGATGGGAGAAGTAGCAATTAAAGTTGCAAAAATATCAGGATATACTAGTTGTGGGACAGTAGAATTTTTAGTTGATAATAATAAAAATTTCTATTTTATGGAGATGAATACAAGAATACAAGTAGAACACCCAATTACAGAATTTAGAACTGGAATTGATATTGTTAAAACTCAAATTAGAATTGCAGCTGGTGATACAATAAAGATAAAACAAAGAGATGTTAAATTTAATCGGACATAGTATTGAATGTAGAATAAATGCAGAAATACCTAATAAAAATTTTATGCCATGTCCAGGAACGATAAAAGGACTTAATTTACCTGGTGGAAATGGTGTTAGAATAGATACAGCTATTTATGATGGATATACAATTCCACCAAACTATGATTCCATGATTTTAAAAATTATTACACATGGAGATAATAGAAATGAAGCAATAAGTAAAATGAAAAGAGCTCTAGAAGAAACTGTAATAGAAGGCGTAGAAACTAATATTGATTTTTTATTTAGAATTATTAAAAATCCTAATTTTATTAGAGGTAATTTTGACACTTCTTTTATTGAAAAAGAAATACTAAAAAATAATAGGAAGGACTAGAATAAAATGATTGTAGATAAAATAAAAAAAAGAGAGCCAACAGCAAAAAGAACAGAAAATAAAGTAGATATACAAGTTGGAAAATGGGTAAAATGTGATAAATGTAAGGAAATATTATATAAAGAAGATGTGAGGGCAAATTATAGTATATGTCCTAATTGTGGAAATTATTTTAGAATGCATATTAATAAGAGATTAGAGTTAATTATTGACAAAGGTACTTACAAGAAATTTGATTTCAATATCGATACAACAAATCCATTAGGATTAGAAGATTATCCAAAAAAAATAAAAGCATTAAGAGAAAAAACAGGTATACAAGAAGCAGTAGGTTGTGGAACTGGAAAGATAAATGGAGAAAATGTTATTATTTGTGTAATGGATAGTGGATTTTTAATGGGAAGTATGGGAATTGTTGTAGGAGAGAAAATAACATATAGTATTGAAAAAGCAATTGAATTAAGACTTCCTTTGATTATATTTTGTGTATCTGGTGGTGCTAGAATGCAAGAAGGTATAATATCTCTTATGCAAATGGCAAAAACAACAGCAGCAATATCGAAATTAAATAAAGCAGGTCTACTTTATATATCAGTTTTAACAGATCCGACATATGGTGGGGTTACAGCATCATTTGCAAGTTTAGCAGATATTATTTTAGCAGAGCCAGGAGCAATGATAGGATTTGCAGGACAAAGAGTAATAGAGCAAACAATAGGAGAAAAATTGCCAGAAGGGTTTCAAACAGCAGAATTTTTATTAGAACATGGTTTTATTGACAAAATTGTAGAAAGAAAAGAATTAAAAAACACATTATATAAGTTAATACAATATCATAAATAAGATGTTTTTTGGGACAGGGCAAAAAAACATCTTAAATAAATAAAAGTATTTTATTATAAATATGGAGATGTTTTTTTTCCCTGTCCCAAAAAACATCAAGAGGTGAAAATGTAATGGGAAATTTAAGTGCTTGGGAGAAAGTGGAAATAGCAAGAAATCCTAAAAGGAAAACATCTTTAGATTATATAGAGAATATATTTGATGAATTTATTGAATTACATGGAGATAGAAATTTTAAAGATGATAAATCAATAGTATGTGGATTAGCAAAAATAGGAAAACAAAATTTTACAATTATTGCAGAGCAAAAAGGAAGGACAACTAAAGAAAATATTGAAAGAAATTTTGGTATGCCAAATCCGGAAAGCTATAGAAAAGGTATTAGATTTATGCGGTCAAGCAGAAAAATTTAATAGACCAGTAATTACCTTTATAGATACAAAAGGTGCTTATCCAGGAATTGGGGCAGAAGAAAGAGGACAACGGAGAAGCTATTGCAAAGTCAATGTTGGAATTAGCAAAATTAAAAGTACCAGTTATTGCAATTGTAATTGGTGAAGGATCAAGTGGAGGAGCTTTAGCTTTAGGAGTTGGAAATAGAGTATTTATGCTTGAAAATGCAATATATTCTATATTATCACCAGAGGGTTATGCAAGTATTTTGTGGAAAGATGCTTCAAGAACAAAGGAAGCGGCGGAAAAAATGAAATTAACTGCTGAGGATTTGTTTGAGTTAAATATAATAGATAAAATAATAAAAGAACCAAAAGGTGATGAAGAGGAAAGTTTTTTTGAAATTGTAAATAGCCTAAAAAAAGAAATATTAAATGCATTAGAAGAAATGAAAGGATTAACACCTGAACAAATAGTTGATGATAGATATAAAAAATTTAGAAATATGGGTGAATATAAGATTATAAATTAAATTTAAGGAGGATAAAAATGTTATTAAAAGGGAAAAAAATATTAATTATGGGAATTAGAAATAAATGGAGTATAGCATTTGGAATTGCAAAATCTGCATATGAAAATGGTGCAAAGCTTATTTTTACATATATGGGAGAAGAAAATAAAGATAAAATTGAAGGTTTAATATCAGAATTTGAAGGTTCTAAAGCATATGTTTTAGATGGAGCTTCAGAAGATGAATTAGTAAAAGAAGTTTTTAGTAAAATAAAAAAAGAAAATGGAAAAATTGATGGAATTGTTCATGCAATTGCACATGCAAATACAGAAGATTTGCATAATGATTTTATTTATACTGGTAAAGAAGGTTTTGCACATGCTTGTGATGTTAGTAGTTATTCATTTGTACTAACAGCGAGAACAGCAAGGCAATTAGATATGCTAAATGAAAATGCAAGTTTAGTTACTTTAACATATCATGGCTCTACAAAAGTGATTGATAGTTATAATATTATGGGAGTTGCAAAAGCAGCTTTAGAAAGTAGTGTTAGATATTTAGCAGAAAATCTAGGAAAAGAAAAAATAAGAGTAAATGCAGTTTCTGCAGGTCCTATTAAAACATTGTCTGCTAAAGGAATAAAAGATTTTAATTCTATTTTAGATGTTATAGAGGAAAAAGCACCTTTACATCAAAATGTAACAACTATTCAAGTTGGTAATGTGGCAACATTTTTATTAAGTAAAATGTCAGACTGTATAACAGGTCAAGTTATT
>CANPZA010000045.1 GCA_947588915.1 uncultured Clostridia bacterium | reverse complement strand
GTAACTAGGGCACGAACCCCATTCGCAATGCCGTAGTAGCCATCTAAATGACGTTGGTCAGGGTACACGAAATACAAGACGCTCAAGCCACGGGAGCTTCCAGAAGAGCAAAGCCAATAATATGAATAATTATCCACAATTGTTTCATATTTTGTATCATATACAGATTGAAACGTGGTACCGTCAAAACAATCAGCATTTTCTATTCCCATATATTTAGTATACCAATTTTCTAATCTTGATTTTGTTAATGCTTCTGCACTTATTGCTTTTTGACTTCTATTTACATAGTTATCCCAATTTCTTTTACTATATGTTTCTCCTAAATTCATACTTGTAGCCTTATCATTTATATTTCCACTTAAAATATATTCACTTATATATTCATTATTTGTGCCACCTGGATGATAATAATCTTCTGGACATCCTGCTGATATTAATACTATACTTCCATCATCTTTTACATCAAATAATCTCCAACCAGTTATTGCTTTACCATTTTCTTTCACATAATTACAACCCGAATTACATGGTGTTGCATTTCCATTTTTACTTGTTCCTGCTTTAAATCCACCAAATTGGAATCCTGTACTTGGTAATGCCTCATCACCACTTGCTGTTACTGGACTATCTTTTAACCCTACTTTTATATTATTTATTTCTTCTTGTGTCCAATTTCCTGCATCATAATTTATAAAATCTCCTATGTGTAATTTAGCTGCATTATATCCTTCATCTGTTTCATTTTTTCCATTACTATCAAATATTTCTGCTACTGTTACACCATTTCCATCATTTTCCCCAGTTTCTATTACTCCATTATTTTTTACTGTATATACATGTCCATTCGTAAATGTAACTTTGAAATTTTCTCCTTCTGCTATTACTGTTGCACCACTATCATATTTTCTTAATTCTTCCTGCAATTTATTTGCCTCTATTGCTTTTCCTCTACTATCTAACTTTGCTGCATTATATGCTAATCCTATTTGATCTTTTTCTGCTGCTTTACTATTTTCATCTTCTGCCTTTGTTGCTTGATTTAGTATTCCTTCATCTCCTGTTAATGCTAATATTGTTACTCCTGCTAAAATTAAAAGTACAATAATAGTTATTACTAATGCTATTAGTGTAATACCCTTGTTTTTCTTTGTTTGTTTCTTCATTAATTTTCCTCCCTTTTCTTTTGATTATGTAATTTTTATTTTTATGTTTCTTTTGCTCTACTTGTTTACTATTTTATATCACACTTAATTATATTTTTGCAATAGTTTTTGAAAAATATTCAAAAATTTATTGAATATTTTAATAAGTATGTAACATAAAACTTATTAAAAAATCAATAAAAATTTTTATTCTTTTTCTGTACGAAAAGAGGGTTCCTATTTTGAACCCTCTTATAATTATTCTATACAAACTCTTCCCAAACTATATTTGCAAAATCAATTCCTTTATTTGTAAGTCTAATATAATCTCCATCTATCTGTATTAGATTTTCTTTTACTAATTTTTCTAATTCATTTTTAAATAAAAAAATTGGATTTTCTATAAATTTCTCTTTGAACTTTTTAATACTTACACCATCAATTTTTCTTAATCCTAACAACATATATTCTTTTTTCATATCTTCTAATGTTTGTTTTTCTTCTATTTTTTTATCTTTAAAATTCCATTGATTTTTACTATTAAATGTTGAATTAGAATAACGAATACCATTTAAATAAGAATGTGCAGATATACCTAAGCCTATATATTCCTTTTGTTCCCAACAATTCATATTATGTTTTGATTCTTTTGATTTTTTTGCAAAATTAGATATTTCATAATGTTTGTAACCATTTAATTCTAAAGTATTTTTTACATACCAATACATCTGTCGTTCCTGTTCTTCAGTAGGAAGTTTTAATTCTCCATTTCTAACTAAGCTTTCAAGTTTTGTTTCTTCTTCTAGTATTAGAGAATAAATACTAACATGACTTGGATTTAATTTTTTAACTTCTTCTAAAGTTTGTTTTATATCTTGAATTGTCTGATTAGGAAGTCCAATCATCAAATCAATATTTATATTTTCAAAACCTACTTCACATACAAGTTTATAACATTTCAAAAAATCTTCATAATTATGAATTCTACCTATTTTCTTCAATAAATCATCTTTAATGCTTTGAAGTCCTATACTTATTCTATTTATACCAGACTTTTTATATAGTTTTAACTTCTCTTTAGTTATTGTTCCTGGATTAATTTCTATTGTAATTTCTATATCTTTAAATTTTGTTTTATTTCCAATTAGTCTATTTTTTAATTCATCCAATAATTGTTTAATATACTTTTCTTCTATAAAAGATGGTGTGCCCCCACCAATATAAATAGTTGTTACATCATATTTACTTAAATCATATTGTTTTATTTCTTGTATAATTTGTTTTATATATTCTCCTACATATTCGCTTTTATTTTCATAAGATATAAAATCACAATAATAACATTTACTTTTACAAAATGGTATATGTATATATATTCCTAATTCTTTATATTTCATCTGCTATCTCCATTATTTTTTTCAATCTGTAATTTACACCTGATTTTCCAATTGGTTTCTTTAATAATTTTCCAAGTTCAACAAGTGACATATCTGGATTTTCTAATCTTAATTTTGCTATTTCTTTTAAATTATCATCTAATTTTCTAAAGTTACCTGTGTTATGTAATTTTTCAATTGCTGATATTTGCTCTATAGATGCATTAATTGTTTTGTTTAAATTTGCTGTCTCACAATTAACTAGTCTATTTACCTTCCCCCTCATTTCTTTTTGAACTCGTATATCTTCAAATTTCATTACAGCTTTACTAGCTCCTATTAAGGCTAAAAATTTCGATATTTCTTCCCCTTCTTTTATATATATTGTATTCTTAAATGTTTTTACATTAATATCTAATTTCTTTAATATTTTTTCAAAATTTTCTAAATTCTGTATATTTCCTAAATTTACTTCTAAATGATACTTTTTCTCAGGATTATTAATTGAACCAGAACCCATAAAAGCTCCTTTTACAATCGCTCTACAATATTCCTGACTTAAATTTTCTTCGAATTTGAAATATATTTGATTATTTTTAATTTGCATAAAATCTACATCTTTTTGCTTTAATATTATTACAAAAGATTTTCCAACAATGTCTATTTTGTGATTGATATTTAAATTAGATAAAAGTTTGGAAAATCTATTAATATTATAATCACTTTCTGTAGAAAATTTTATCTTACTTGAATCTATTATATAAATATTATCTGATATAAAATATCCTATTAATTCATGTTTTACTAATTCTTTATTTATTAGATTACTATTTTTATTTAATTCTTGTTTAATATCAGAAGAAAATGACATTTTAATCACCTACCTTTGTTATAATCACTCTATCATTTCCATATAGATCCTTTTTGCAATATGTATTTATATATCTTTGTTCATTTTCAATCAGTTTCATTACATCTATTTTCTGGTCATAGCCAATTTCTAATGCTAGATATCCATTATATTTTAAAAATTCATAAGATTGATTAATAATCTTTCTATAAAAATTTAACCCATCATCTCCTCCATTTAAAGCAAGTATTGGTTCTTTTTGTACCTCTATATCTAGTGTTTTTATTATTCCTTTTTTTATATATGGTGGATTTGATACTATAATATCATATTTTTCTTTTGGTAAAGTTTCAAATAAATCTGATTCTAAAAATACTATTCTATCATTTACTCCATTTTTCTTTGCATTAAATTCAGCCACTTTCAAGGCTTCTTGGCTTATATCTGTTGCTGTTATTTCACTATTTTCTATATATTTTGCAAGTGATATAGCAATTGCTCCACTTCCGTGTACATAAATCCAATATTTTTTTTGCATTTATTTTTTTTGATAATTTAATTACTTCTTCTACTAAAATCTCAGTATCTGGTCTAGGTATTAATACATTTCCATTCACATAAAAATTCATTTTCATAAATTCTTGCATATGTGTAATATGTTGAAGCGGAATACCTTTAATTAATTTGTTAACCATTTTAAAATATTTTTCTTTTTGGTTACTTGTCAAATTTTCATCATCATTTACTATTATATATTGTCTTGGTTTATCTAATACAAATTGCATAAGTAATCTTGCTTTCAAACTAGGACTATCTATTTTTTTTATTTTTAGCTGAATTGTAGCTTTATTAATTGCTTCTTTTATTGTCATATACATACTTCTTTCCGGGATTTTAGGTGTGTTCTTAAAATCCCTTTAAATCCCTTTTTATAATTTTTTCGTATAATGAAATAAATTATCTTTAAATAAGAGGGATTTTAAGAACATCCCTAAATCCCTCACTCAAAAAACTTTTTAAAATCTTCTTCATTTATTTTTTCTTTTTGCAATAAAGTTTCTGCTATATTATCTAATTTATCTCTATGTTTCCTTAACAATTCTTGTGCATTTTTATATGCTGTATCTATTAATGTTTTTACTTCTTGTCCTATTTTATCTCCTATATTTTCTCCAAACATTTGCATTTCATATGGCTCTTTTCCCTGAAAATCAATTGGACCTAAAGTATCACTCATTCCATATTTTGTTACCATATCTCTTGCAATTTTAGTTGCGACTTCTATATCATTACTTGCTCCTGTTGATATATCATCTAATACTAATTTTTCTGCTGCTCTACCACCAAGTAAAGCAATTAATTTTTCCTCCATTTCTGTTTTTGATACATAATATTTATCTTCATCAGATTTGTACATTGTATATCCACCTGCAACACCTCTTGGGATTATAGATACTTCTTTTACATCTGTTTGTGTTGGCAAATATTTACTTACAACAGCATGTCCTGCTTCATGATAAGCTGTAAGTTTTTTATCTTTTTCTGATATTACTCTTGCTCTTTTTTCTAGTCCTACTGTTACTTTTTTTACTGCTTCTTCTATATCTTCTTTTTCTATATCTTCATGTTTCATCTTTGTTGCAATTATCGCTGCTTCATTTAAGATATTTGCAAGTTCTGCTCCTGTAAATCCTGCTGTATCTTCTGCTATACTTTCTAAATTTACATTATCTGATATTCTCTTGTCTTTACTATGAATTTTTAATATTTCTAATCTTCCTTTTAAATCTGGTGTAGGTATTGTGACTTGTCTATCAAATCTTCCAGGTCTTAATAGCGCTTTATCTAACATTTCTGGTCTATTGGTAGCAGCTAGTACTATAATTGTTTCCTCAGAACTAAATCCATCCATTTCTACTAGTAATTGATTTAATGTTTGATTATTTTCAGTTTCTGCTCCACTATTTGATGTTCTTCTTGAACCAATTGCATCAATTTCATCAATAAACACTATACATGGTGATAATTTTCTTGCCTTTTCAAATAATTTTCTAACACGAGATGCTCCTAGTCCTGCAAACATTTCAATAAATTCAGACCCACTCATTGAAATAAATGGTACATCTGCTTCTCCTGCTATTGCCTTTGCAATTAATGTTTTTCCTGTTCCAGGTTTTCCATATAATAAAACACCTTTTGGAATTTTTGCTCCCATTTTTGTAAATTTTTCTGGTTTTTTTAGAAATTCTACTATTTCTACTAGTTCTTCTTTTTCTTCATCTAATCCTGCTACATCATCAAATTTTACTTTTGTTTTTCTTTCAGTATCATCATATACTTTTCCTTTTTCTCCTAATCCTTGCATTTTAAATATCATAATAAATAATGCAAGCATTATTAAGGTTGGTAAAAATGATATAATAAAAGATGGTATTTGTGAAAAAAAGTTTTTTGGTTTTTGTATTAATTCTAATTCATTTCCCTCTGCTACTTTTGCTTGTATTAATTCCATAAAACTTTCTGTATTTGGAACAATTGATGTTTTTTCTTCTTCTATATCTTTTTGTTTAACTTTTACTGTTGTACTTCCAACTGTCATTTCTATTTTTTCTATATTTCCATAAGATAATTCCTTTATTAAGTCTGTATATGCTAAAGTTTTTTCATCTTCTTTATCTTTGTTGTTTATATAAAATACAACTAATCCTGTTATTAATGCTATTAATAATATTATAGATATTAATAATATCCATAATTTTGTTTCTTCCTTTTTGTCTTTTGGTTTGTCCTTTTTTGAACTCATATTATATTTACCTCCTGTTTTTATTTTGTCTAAGCATTAGAGCCTTCTGGTGTTTCTCCTAAATTATTATCTTTTTCTTCATCTTTATTTTGTTTCTTTTTTTCTTTTTTCTCTTTTTCTTCTTTTTCTTGCTTTTTATCTTTCTTTAATGTATCTTCCTTTTCCTTTTTTTGTTTTTCTTCTTGTTCTTTTTGTTCTAATTCTTTTTTTATAATTTCTTGTGCCTCAGCAATTTTTATTAATTCAAGTTGCTGTTTTATAAGTTCTGATTTTAGTATAAATATTGCTGCTACTAAATAGATTGCTGCTACTGCTATATACATAACTTGGAAATACTCAATATTAAAGTTTATAAATATGTTGACTGCTATATATAGTATATCCAACAATGTAGATAGAGTTAGTGCATATATTGACATATTAAATATTGCTACAAATCTCATTTTGATTTTTGCTATCCATGTTGCTAAAAATCCAAATACGCTTAAGAATACTGCATTTGATAAAGTTGTTAATAAATACATAATAAAACTATATATAAATATTGTTATAAAAATACTTACATACAAACTTATGACTTGAGTACTATTTGCATAATCTATAACTGTTTGTTTCGTGAATTCAGTTATTTCCATTTGTCCCAAGATTTCATTATAATTATAGGTTATAGTTCCTGATATCGAATTATTTTTTAATATAACTCTATCTTTTAGAACAATAAGACCATTTCCCGATTGTTCAATTTCATTTATATAAGAATTTATTGTTTGCTCATCTTGAGTTTTAGTGTCAATAATAGTTTTTCCAACATATGAGTCATTTTCTGATATAGTGATTCTGTCTTCAGATGAAACATCTAAAGTTCCATCTTTGTATGAAAAGTCTGGAAATTGATTTTGAAGATAATTGGTTCCTTCTTGAATCATTTGGTATGTTTGATACATTATTCCTAAACAAATGACAATTGCAAGAATTGCTACTAATTTACATATATAGATAAATGCCTTCCCTAACCCTTGTGCTGCTAATCCTGGATATTTTTCTATTTTTACTATAGAATCCCATACTTTATTAAAAAATCCCTTTTTCATAGTTTCATTTTTTTGTTCTTCCATTATCTATACTCCCTTCTTATATCTTTATCGATACAATTAAAATCTATTGGCAATAAAACTTTTTCTCCTACTTTGATATCATTTTTTTCAATATCACAAATCATATTGTTTTCAACCTTACCTAAAATTCTACATTTGCTTTTATTAATTAAAATATATTTTTGCTTTGGAAGATTTGAACAGCTATATGGAATTATAGCAATTCTTATGTCTTTTTTTAATTTGCTTTTTCCTATATAAAATCCTTTTTGTATTTTCCTTATTTCTGATATTTTAGTTTCTAATGTTAAAACTTTTCTTAATAATATTGGACTTACAGTTGTCGTTCTACCTAAAAAAGCTTCATCAATCCTTACAATATTTAAATTCATATTGGAAAATCTAAAAAATGCTGTTTGATCACATATATTAAGCAAGCCTGTTTCTATTTTATTCATTTTTAAGACTTCAATTACATCTATAAACCTTTGAAACTGTATCTTCGTAAATTTATCATTTTGTGAGCTATCAACAAACCTCGAAAATGTTCCTTCTATTTTTATGTTTGTCATATTTTTTAAAGATTCTATCATTTCATCTCTTTTGTCATATGCAAATCCATGTAGTCCAATCCCTGTGTCTATTTCTAAATATGCTTTAACTTTCTTTTTTCTTTCTTGACCTATTTTATCTGCTATTTGTATATCTTCTTTTGAACCTAATGTTATAATTATATTGTTATTTACTAGTGTTTCTATATTTTCTTTTATTGCATATTGTTCTAGTATTAAAATTTCTTCTTTTATTCCAGATTCTCTTAAATTTATTGCTTCTTCTATTTTTTCTACAGCAAAAAAAGAAATTCCATTTTCAGATAAAAATTTTACATATTCTACTAAACCTAATCCATATCCATTTTCTTTTACAATGGCCATTATTTTAGTACAATTTCCTTTGTCATCTTTTCCTAATTTTTCTACTGCATCTTTTATCTGCTTTATATTATATCTTAAATCCTCTTTTTTAATTACTAATGTATTCAATTATCTAACCTTCTTCTATAGTCAAGTTATAACTACTTTTATAATTATTCACATTATATTGTTATTTTACACTATTTTTTTTAATTTTACAAGTATAGAGAATATTTAAGATAGCATAATTTTTTTGTAGGTCAAACTTTTGATAGAAATTTTTAAAGTATTTTCTCATTTATTTAAATGTTCGCATAATATTTATACTTACATCTATTACAATATCATTCTTTAATACTTTATTCTTTCTATTGTCATACAATCTTTTTTATTATTTTTTGTCTGAAATTTATCATCAAATTCTTTTGCATTTTTTACTATGTCTATTCATATGGATGCTTTCTAATTGTTATATATTATTGATTATCTTATTTTAATATATAATTGATCATTAATTTTTATATTGCATCTTATTCCATATTTATTTTCTTTATTTTTTCTATTATTTCACCACTAAATTTTTCATTTCTATTTTCATCAACTAATCCATTAATCTCCTGTTGAACATCTGTAAGCTGAGTATAACAATACCCTACAATATATGGGATATTTTTAATTACATTTGTTATCGACATAAATCTTTCTATAAATTCATTCTCATCTCTTACTTGTTTTCCATATCCCCAACCTTCTTCAGAATCTAGCGCAATTCCACCGTATTCACTCATAATAATTGGCTGTCCTTCATATTTGTATCCTTTAGCAAATAATTTATGTTTAGAATTATATTCTTGTAGATTATTAATTATATTATTATTTTCATTGGAATATAATAAATTTAATAGCTCTGCCTCTTGCTTATAATCGTGAATAGTTATTATATCAGATATAGTATGTTCCCATCCATCATTAGAAATAACAGGTCTAGTATTATCTAATGATTTAGTCAAATAATATATACTATTTGCAAAATTTTGTTGCTTTAGATCATCTTTAATTTTTGGTAATCCCCAAGATTCATTTATTGGTACCCAAGTAATTATTGATGGGTGATTGTAATTTTGATTTACAACTTTAATCCATTGATTTGTAAAGTTCTGTATTGATTTATCATTAAACTCATAGCAGTTTGCCATTTCACTCCAAACTAACACACCTTTTACATCACACCAATATAAAAATCTTTCATCTTCAATTTTTTGATGTTTTCTAATTCCATTGTATCCATATTTGAGTACAATATCTATATCTTTTATTATAGCATCTTCACTTATTGGTGTTAAATGTGATTCTTTCCAATATCCCTGATCTAGTACTAATTTTAAATATAACTCTTCATTATTTAAAAATATTTTTCCATTTTTTATAGATATTTTTCTTAAACCAAAATAAGAATATACTATATCTACTATTTTGCCATTACAGTATAATTTATAAGTAATATCATACAGATTTGGCATTTTTGTAGACCATTCTTTTATAACATTAATTTGTATTTCATTTTCATGATATGAACTTTCTAATAAAGTTTCCGTTTTATTTAATATTTCTCCTTTAAAAGAAATTTGCGTTTCAATGATAAATTCATTATTTTTAAGTTCTTCCTCAAAAATATTGGTATCATATTCTAATTTTATTGTCTTTGTATCTAAATCAGGAGTTATTTTTACTCTTTTTATATAATTCGTTGGTACATATTCTAACCAAACCGTTTTCCATATACCAGTTGTTTGTATATACCAACATTTCCAACTTTCTTTTTTATATCTTTGTTTTCCTCTTGGTTGCTCTTTGGATAATGAATCTTGGACTCTTACAGTTATATCATTTTCTCCTTCTTTTATAAATTTCTCTATTTCAAAAGAAAATCTTGAATATCCACCTTCATTAACTCCTATATAATTCCCATTAACCCAAACTTTAGTTATATAATCACTTCCTTCAAAGTGTAATATTACTTTTTCTTTTAGTTTGTTTTTACAAATATTTATTTTCTTGTTATACCATACTATATAATGAATAGATTCATCATTAATACCACTTAAATTAGTTTCATATGTGAATGGAACATTGATTGTATCTTTTACTGGAAAATTTATATAATATTTTTTGCTTTCTCCTTCATTATTATCATCGAATACAAAATTCCATTTTCCATTTAGGTTTTCCCAATCCTCTCTAATAAATTGTGGTCGTGGATAATCTTTTATATATTTCATCATTATTTAACTCCTATTAATTTTTTTATATTATTTTAGCATAGTTAATAATCTTTTACAAGAATTTAATTTTTCCTTATATAATTTATAGTGACATACTCCCACCACTTAAGAAGTGGGAGCTTCTCGCTCGACAACACTAATATGCTGAGCATAAACGAGCTATCTCCGTGTGTCCCACAGTTCTATTTATTTATCATGCTATTGCTAGTTTCATTCCTTCTTTTCTTATATTTATTGCTACATTTATATCCCTATC
>CANPZA010000044.1 GCA_947588915.1 uncultured Clostridia bacterium | reverse complement strand
AAGTGGAGAAAAATAACATATATATAACAAAAAAAGTCAAGTATTTGCAAGACTTTTAGAGTTTTGCAAATGACTAAGTTAAAAATAAATAAGGAGAGAAAAAAATGACTTTTATAGAAAATATAAAACAAAGAGCAAAGAAAGATATTAAGACTATTGTTCTTCCTGAAGCGGAAGATATAAGAGTATTGCAAGCAACAGAACATGTATTACAAGAACAATATGCAGATATTGTATTAGTAGGTAATAAAACAAATATACTTAAAAAAGCAGAAGAAAATAATTTAGATATTGAAAAAGCAAAAATAGTTGATCCAATTAATTCAGAAAAATATGATAAATATGCTAATTTATTGTATGAATTAAGGAAACATAAAGGGATGACTATTGAAAAATCAAAAGAGTTAGTTAAAGATCCAGTGTATTATGGAATGCTTATGTTAAAAGATGAAGAAGAAAAAGCAGATGGACTTGTTTCAGGAGCTATACATTCTACATCAGATACTCTAAGACCAGCACTTCAAATATTAAAAACTGCTCCAAATACTAAATTGGTTTCTGCTTTTTTTGTTATGGTTGTACCAGATTGTAAATATGGAGAAAATGGGACATTTATATTTGCAGATAGTGGACTAAATGAAAATCCAAGTGCTGATGAATTATCTGAAATTGCAATTTCATCAAATAAAAGTTTTTATCAATTAGTAGGAAAACAACCTAAAGTTGCAATGCTTTCATATTCTACTTATGGAAGTGCAAAATCTGAACTAACTCAAAAGGTAATTGATGCAACTAATCTAGTAAAAGAAAAAGATAGCACAATAATAGTTGATGGTGAATTACAATTAGATGCTGCAATTATACCAGAAGTTGCGAAGATGAAAGCTGATGGAAGCCCATTAAAAGGAGAGGCAAATGTATTAATATTTCCAGATTTAAATACAGGCAATATTGCATATAAACTAGTTCAAAGATTGGGAAAAGCAGAAGCGTATCGGGCCACTTTGTCAAGGTATTAGCAAGCCAGTAAATGATTTATCTAGAGGTTGTAGTAGTCAAGATATTGAAGGGGTCATTGCAATTACTGCTGTTCAAGCTCAAGAAAATAAATAAAGGAGGATTTTATGAAAATATTAGTCTTAAACTCTCGGAAGCTCATCTTTAAAATATCAAATAATTGACATGGATACAGAAAAAATGTTGGCTAAAGGATATTTTGAAAGAATTGGACAACCAAATTCATTTTTAACACATAAAGTAGGGGAAGAAAAACATAAATTTGAACATCTTGCTAAAAATCACGAACAGGCTATTAAATTTGTTTTTGATAGATTAACAAATGAAAATTATGGTGTTATAAAAAGCTTAGATGAATTAGGAGGAATTGGACATAGAGTAGTACATGGTGGAGAAAAATTTAAAAATTCAGTTTTAATAACTGAAGAAGTTATAAAAGAAATAAAAAAATGTGTTGATTTAGCCCCATTACATAATCCAGCATGTATTTTGGGAATAGAGGCATGTAAAAAACTTGTGCCAAATATGAAAATGGTAGCCGTATTTGATACAGCATTTCACCAAACAATTTCAAAAGAGAAATATATTTATCCTATTCCTTATAAATATTATGAACAATATGGAATAAGAAAATATGGATTTCATGGTACATCACATAAATATGTTTCAAATAAGGTTGCAGAAATTATGGGAAAACCCATAGAAGATTTAAAAATTGTTAATTGCCATTTAGGGCAAGGATGTAGCGTATGTGCAATTAAAGATGGAAAATCAGTAGAAACCAGTATGGGGTTAACACCTTTAGGGCGGAATACCTATGGGGAGTAGAAGTGGGGATTTAGATCCATCTATTGTTATGTATTTGATGGAAAAAGAAAATTTATCATTGGATGATATGAATTTTATATTAAATAAACAATCTGGAGTTTATGGAATATCAGAAGTATCATTAGATTTTAGGGATATTGAATCAGAAGCTTTGTCAGGAGGATATCAGGCAAACTTGGCTTTAGATGTATTTCATTATTTAACAGCATCATATGTGGCAAAGTGTGCGGTTGCAATGGGTGGCATAGATGTTTTAACTTTTACAGCAGGCGTAGGTGAAAAAGGACCAATATCAAGAAAAGCTATTTGTGAACAATTAGAGTTTTTAGGAATTAAAATAGATGATGAAAAGAATAAAATTAGGGGAGAAGAAGCAGAATTATCTGCAGAAGATTCAAAAGTAAAAATTTATACAATTCCTACAAATGAAGAGTTAATGATAGCCAGAGAAACTTTAAAATTAATTAAATAAGAAAGAAAGGAAGAAAAAGTATATGAAAATTTTAGTTTTAAACTGTGGTAGTTCATCACTTAAATATCAATTAATAAATATGGAAACAGAGGAGGTATTAGCATCAGGGAAATATGAGAGAATAGGAGAAAAAGAAGCATTTATAACTCATAAGGCAAATGGAAAAAAAGTAAAAATTGATAATTCTGCATATAGTCATACAGAAGCTATTGAATTTGCTTTAAAACAATTAACTAATCCAGAATATAAAGTAATAGATAGTTTAGATGAAATAAATGCAATAGGGCATAGACTAGTTCATGGAGGAGAAAAAATAGCTGAATCAGTTGTAATTGATGATAATGTCATTGGAGTCCTAAGAGAATGTTCGGATTTAGCACCATTGCATAATCCAGCATGTATTTTAGGGATTGAAGCTTGTAAAAATGTAATGCCAAATAAGCCAATGGTTGGTGTGTTTGATACAGCATTTCATCAAACAATTCCAAAAGAAAGATATATTTATCCTATTCCATATGAATATTATGAAAAATATAGTGTAAGGAAATATGGTTTTCACGGGACATCACATATGTTTGTATCACAAAGATTAGCAGAAATAGTAAATAAACCTATTGAAGATATGAAAATAGTTACATGTCATTTGGGGCAAGGATCTAGTATATGTGCTATTAAGGGAGGTAAATCAATAGAAACCAGTATGGGATTAACTCCACTTGGTGGAATTCCAATGGTAACAAGAAGTGGAGATTTAGATCCATCTATATTATTATATTTAATGAAAAAAGAAAATTTATCAGCTGAAGAGATGGAAAATATTTTAAATAAACAATCTGGTGTTCAAGCTATTTCAGGATTAGTACCTGATTTCAGAGAGATTGAGACAGCATCAAATGAAGGTAATGAGCGTGCTAAAATTGCAATAGATAGCTTTATATATTCAATAGCAAGTTATATAGCTAAATATGCTGTAGCAATGAATGGAATTGATTATATTGTGTTTACTGGTGGAGTAGGTGAAAATCAAATAAATATAAGAAAAGGAATTTGTGAAAGTTTAAAATTCATGGGAGTTGAAATTGATACAGAAGCAAATAATGTGAGAAGTGAAGAAAAATTAGTTTCTAAATCAGATTCAAAAGTAAAGATATATGTAATTCCAACTAATGAAGAATTAATGATTGCTAAGGAAACTGCAAGATTAATAAAATAGAATAGATATCCTAGATTTTCTAGGGTATTTATTTTTTGTGATAAAAATTTTATAATTTTTTTTATTTTCTATTGACATTAAATGGAACTTATGATTAAATATTGTCTAATAGAAATAAAAGTAAAAATTTACATATTAATTCAATAATTTTAAATTTTTATTATACAAGGAGGTGATATATATTGAATATAAATTAATTGTTATAAGGTTATTATAGGTAACAATAAGCATATTCCAAAGATAAAATACAAAATTATAATAAAATAGTGAATTTAATTATGTAAGTTTTATTTTATAAAAAATTATAAAAAAGGAGAGGTTAAGTATGGAACAAATTGAGACTATGAATACTATATTAAAAGAGTTAAGGGAATTTAGAGTAGAAAATAATGAAAAATGGGAAGAAAATGATAGAAGATGGGAAGAAAATGATAGAAGATGGGAGCAAAATGATAAAAGATGGGAAGAAAACGATAGAAGATGGGAACAAAACGATAAAAAATGGGAAGAAAATGACAAAAAATTGGAAAATATAAATCAAAGGGTTACAAAGTTAGAAAAAAATAGGGAAACAGATAAAAAAGAATTTATTAGAATGTTTGAAACTACAGAAAAGACAATTTTAAACGAAATAAAACAGATGGAAGAAAAAATAAATATTAAATTTAGTGCAATAGATGCATTATTAATACAAAATGATATGGAGCATAAAGATTTCAAAAAGCAAATTGATGCACATGAAAGTAGACTAAATTTACAAAATGTTAGAATCGAAAAATTAGAAGATTGGAAAGAAGAATTTGATTCAGGAGAATTTGTGCCAGCATAAAACAAATTTATAAAATTAGTTGAAAAGTTGTGAATTTTATGCGAAAATGTCCACTTATATATTTTGAATTTTATTTAAAAATGTCCCTCTAAAGGATAGTTAATTTTATTTAAAAATGTCCCATTGATTTATATGTTATTTTTATTTAAAAATGTCCTATAATCAATGAGGCATTTTTATTTTATTTTTTATTAAAAAATTTTTTCATATCCTTTCGCCAAGGATGATTAGCAGGTGGAATATATTTTTGTTTAGGAACTAAATCTACTTTTTCATCTTCTTTGGGTTTATTTATTTTTTCTCTTTTTGGTATTTCACATAAACGATAATATTGTTTTTCTATTTCACACCAATATGTACTATCATATGCAACAATTACAGTACATTCTGTTTTATGCTTATATGTCATTATTTCACCTGTATCATTATCAACTGGGATATAGTATTTGCCATAAAAACTAATAGAAGAAGCATTATCTATTATTCGTGTATATCTTTCAGATATTATTAGATTTAAGTCATCATAAGTATAATCATTTTGCTTCATCATAGTATTTTCTTCATTTATGTCATAAGAAAATTTTTTATTCATTTTAGGAATAAATATCTTGTTTAAATATTCATTTGCACTATCTATTTCTGTTATATTTTCGTGTCTTAGTTCAGCAATTAATCTATTTTTGAAAGTACCATTTTCTCTTTCCACATTTGCTTTTGAAACAGCATTACTAGAAGTTTCAAGTAATATACCCAGTAATTCACATACTTTTCCAAACTGTGTTACATTAAATTTATTTTTATCTTTTCTATTAGTGGAAAAGGAACTTCTGTTATCTGTTTTTATCTTATATGGTATCCCATAATTTAGAAGGATATGACATAAAACAACAAAATATCCTCTAGTTATTTCTTCATATTCAAACCAACCAAACAAAACCTTTTTAGTAGCTTTATCAACAGCTAAATGCAAAAATGATACAATATTTCCAAACCATAATTTAGAACAAGCATCCATTTGAACCTCTTGACCAAATGCTAATAAATTACTTGAACGTCTTATGTATGCTTTCTCTTGCTCTAATTTTCTTGTTTTGAATAATTCAACCTTACTATTTAACATCTTGTCTGATAAGTCATTTTCCTTGAATTTTGCTATTGCTTTTTCCATATTTTCATTGTATAATTTTATTGTTTTCTTATGGGCAATGGGAGAAATTATATCATCATCAGAAAATGCTTTATACATTGCATTATATGATATGTTATACTTATCTTCTATTGCCTCATAAAAGGCTTCAAAATTGTAATCGTAATACTCTGTCAAATACAAGTTTTTAATATCTTCAATCACATAGATTACTTTTTTGTTACAACTTGTTTTTCCACGATTTTTATGGATAAATCCATTTTTTCCTTGTTCTTTAAAGACCTTAATTAACCTTGTAATTTGTTTACTTGAAAGTCCAAGTATTTCTCTAGCTTCCTTTCTTGAAATTTCACAATTAACTAGTTTTTCAATAGTTTCGTATTTCTTTTTTTCTTTACTATTTAATTCCATTTTTGTACCTCTCTTTCTATGTTAAAAACATAAAAAAATGATACATCAAAAATGGACATTTTCACATAAAATTGAATTAAATTTCTAGTGGACATTTTTGTATAAAATTGCTTTAATTCTCTTTATATTTTTATGTGGACATTTTCACGTAAAATTCATCTTTAATTTAGGGACATTTTCGCATAAAATTCACACAAATTTATAAAATTAGTTGAAAAGTATTGCAAAAATAAATAAACGTGATATAATTATATCATTATATTCAAAAACAATAACTAGGACAAGATAAATAATGTAATATCTTAAAAGAGAGCCAAAGGTAGCTGAAAATTTGGTAAGTAAAAGTTATTTATTATCACCGTAGTTCGTTGTTAAACTGAAATGAAAAAATAAGTTTAGCCGTATTCCTGCGTTAAAGGAAAAATTAAGTGAGTAAATTATGTATAAAATAGATTTACTAAATTAGGTGGTACCGCGGAATTAAAGCTATTTCGTCCTTATATGGATTGAATTAGCTTTTTTTATTCTTATTAACAAGGAGGGTTTTATAATGTATAAAAAGGTAGAATTGAAAAATGGATTTGTTGAAATGGAAAGAGAGGTGGCCAAAAGATGGGAACAGAAAGATATCATAAAGAAAAATTTTGCTATGAATGAGGGAAAAAGATATTTTACATTTTATGATGGACCACCAACAGCAAATGGAAAACCACATATAGGACATATTGAAACAAGAGTAATGAAAGATATAATCCCAAGATACAAAGTTATGAAAGGATATAAAGTTATTCGTAAAGCAGGATGGGATACGCATGGACTTCCAGTCGAATTGGAAATAGAGAAAAAACTTGGTATATCAGGAAAAGAACAAATTGAAGAATACGGAGTAGAAAAATTTGTTAAAGAATGTAAAAGTAGTGTGTTTACATATGTTTCTATGTGGGAAGATATGACAAATAAAGTAGGATTTTGGGTAGATATGGAGAATCCATATGTAACTTATCATAATGACTATATTGAATCTGTATGGTGGGCATTGAAACAAATGTGGGAGAAAGGACTTTTATATGAAGGGCATAAAGTCATGCCATATTGCCCAAGATGTGGAACAGCTCTTTCTTCACATGAAGTAGCACAAGGTTATAAAGATGTAAAAGATTTGACTTGTATTGCAAAATTTAAAATAGTAGGAGAAAACAAATATATTCTAGCATGGACAACAACACCATGGACATTGCCATCTAATTTAGCACTTTGTATAAACAAATCTTATGAATATGCAGAAGTAAAAGCAAATATTGGAACAGATGATGAACCAATATATGAAACATATATTTTAGCTAAAGATTTATTAGAGCAAGTATTAAAAGAAACTCCATATGAAATAATAAAAACATTTAAAGGAAAAGACTTGCTTGGAACAAAATATGAAAGATTAATGCCTTTTGGAAAAGTAGAAGGAAAAGCATTTGAAGTAATACATGGAGACTATGTTAATCTAGAAGATGGTACTGGAATAGTTCATATTGCACCTGCTTATGGTGAAGATGATAGTTTAGTATCAAAACAAAATGGAATTACATTTATTAATTTAGTAGATAAATCAGGAAAATTTGTAAAAGAAGTAGAACCATGGGCAGGAAGATTTGTTAGAGATTGTAATGAAGATATTTGTAAATGGCTTGCTGAAAATAACAAATTATTTAGTAAAGAAAAACATCTTCACTCATATCCACATTGTTGGAGATGTGATACACCACTTTTATATTATCCAAAAGAGAGTTGGTTTGTAGCTATGAGTAGATTAAGAGATGAATTAGTTGCAAACAATAATAAAGTAAATTGGTATCCAGATACAATTAGAACAGGAAGATTTGGAAAATTCTTAGAAAATGTAATTGATTGGGGAATATCAAGAGATAGGTACTGGGGAACTCCACTTCCAATATGGACTTGTGAAGATGAAAATTGTGCACATCAAGAATGTATTGGTTCAATAGAAGAGTTAAAACAAAAAGGAATAGATGTACCATCTGATATAGAACTTCATAAACCATATATTGATAATGTTTATTTAAAATGTCCAAAATGTGGTAAAAAGATGAAAAGAGCAAAAGAAGTAATTGACTGTTGGTTTGACTCTGGTTCAATGCCTTTTGCACAATGGCATTATCCATTTGAAAATAAGGAAATGTTTGACAACAATTTTCCAGCACAATTTATTTCAGAAGCAGTAGATCAAACAAGAGGATGGTTCTATACATTAACAGCTGTTGGAACAGCATTATTTGGAATGACACCATTTGAAAATTGTATAGTATTAGGTCATGTTTTAGATGAAAAAGGACAAAAAATGTCTAAATCTAAAGGAAATGGAGTAGATCCAATGGTATTATTAAATACTGTTGGTGCAGATGCAACAAGATGGCATTTTTATACATGTGGTGCTCCATGGCTTCCAACGAGACTAGGATTAAATAGTGTACAAGAAACTCGGCAGAGGATTTTTAAGTACACTATGGAATGTATATTCTTTCTATGTTCTATATGCAGAAATAGATAAATTCAATCCATTAGAATATAAGGATTTCAAAATAGAAAATATAATGGATAAATGGATAATATCTAAATTAAACACTTTAGTAAAAGAAGTAGATGAAAAATTAGATCATTACGATATCACATTAGCTGCCAAAAAAATAGAAGACTTTACTGATGAATTATCAAACTGGTATGTTCGTAGAAATAGAGAAAGATTCTGGTCTCAAGACTTAAATGATGAAAAAATAGGTGCATATTGTACGCTATATAAAGTATTAACTACTTTAATAAAAATTTCAGCACCATTTGTACCATTTATGACAGATGAAATCTATCAAAATTTAGTTGTAGGGTTAGATAAAGATGCTCCAGAAAGTGTACATCTATGCCTATGGCCAGAAGTTGATGAAAAATTAATTAATAAAAATTTAGAAGATGAAATGGATTTAGCATATAAGATTGTAAAATTAGGCAGAAGTGCAAGAAATCTAAGTAATATTAAAAACAGACAGCCACTTTCAAAAATGCTAATTTCAATTGATACACTTCCAGAATATTATTCAAGTATTGTGAAGGAAGAATTAAATATTAAAGAAATTGAATTTGGAGCTGAAATGTCAGACTATGTAGATTTCGAAATCAAACCAAATCTTCCTGTACTTGGAAAGGAATATGGAAAGCTAATTCCAAAAATTAAAGAGGAAATTGGAAAAAGAAATCAAATGAATTTAGCCAATATAGTTCGAAATGGTGGTACAGAATACATCGAAATAGATGATACACAAATCGGACTAAATTCAGAGAATCTTTTAATTACAATGCAAGGAAAAGAGGAATTTAGTTTTAGTGGAGAAGGAGAAATAGGAGTTGTTTTAGACACACATATCACACCAGAACTTAAGGAAGAAGGATATGTTAGGGAAATTTTATCTAAAGTTCAAAATATGAGAAAAGACAAAGGATTTGAAGTATTAGATAATATAAATCTTTATATATCTGGAAATAAAAAGTTGGAAGAAATTATTAAGAAAAATGAAGAATTAATTAAACATGATACATTGACTATTGAAATATTTTATGATAAAGAAAAAAATAGTTATATAGAAACAAATATTAATGGTGAAATGTTAAACATAGATGTAGAAGTAATTAAGATGTAAGAAAACATAAATATGGCTGATAAAATATTTACTTTAAATAAATTGTTTTAGAAATGGATTTTGTAATTTACAGAATTCATTTCTTTATTGTTTAATAATCTTTTTAATAAAAAAATATAAATCTATTGATTTTATAATATTTCATGTTTATAATAAAACTATGTTTGGAATTGAAAAATAAAAAATATAAAAAAGGTAAAGTTGTGCCTGTCCCAAGTTTACCTTTTTACCTAAAAAGGAAGGAAGTGTATAATATGTCATTTGATTTTTTTGATAGAGTACAGGATGTTGTTAAAGAAACTGTTGATAAGACAGTTGAAAATAGTAAAAATGAAATAGAGTTAAAAAATCTGAATATAAGTAAAGAGGAAATTGATTTAGCTCAAAAACTTAATGCAATTGAAGAATTCTGTGTAGATAGATTTGAAGGTAATATAGTAGTTTTAGAAAATAAAGAAAACTCTAATATGATTAATATATCTAGAAATGATTTACCAAATGATGTACATGAAGGTGATATAATAAAGAAAATAAATGGTAAATATATTGTAGATAAGCAAAGAACTATGGATGAAAAAAATAGGATAAAAGATAAAATGGATAATTTATGGAAATAATACAAATTTAGATTTTAGGGGGATAAAATCTATGAGAAGAGGAAAAAGATTAAATAAAAAAGTACATAATAGTAAAAAAATTAAGTTAATATCAGGGTTAATTGCAATAATTATTTTGTTATTACTAATAATCTGCAAGGCAAATACAGAAACATTAAATAAGTTTAGTAATCTTTTAGGATTAGATATTACATTTGAGGATAATACAAAAGAAACGAATGAAAATATACAATTTACATCAAAAGAGGGATTAAAAGTATACTTTATAGATGTTGGACAAGCAGATAGTATTTTGATTTTAAATGGTTCACAGTCAATGTTAATAGATGCAGGGAATAACGAAGATGGAAATGATGTTGTAAATTTTATAAAAGATAAAGGAATAAATAAATTAAATTATGTAATAGGCACACATCCACATGAAGATCATATAGGAGGGTTAGATGATGTTATTAATAGTTTTGATGTGGAAGCTATTTATATGCCTAAAATAGAAACAACGACAAAAACTTTTGAAGATGTTTTAAATAGCATTGAAAGTAAAAATCTAAAAGTGATTTCA
>CANPZA010000043.1 GCA_947588915.1 uncultured Clostridia bacterium | reverse complement strand
TCAAGCAGTTGTTTAAAGTCAATTTTTTCTTGAGAAATATATTCTTCAAATTTTGACTTAATAAAATCCTCACGAAGTTTTCTGAATGTAGGACCTGGATGATAAAGAGTACTAAACACACGGACATAGGTAGCAGTATTAATCATTTCAGTCAAATATCTTTTTCTTGCTGATACTGCTTCTTCTGTGTCATCCATATAGCGGTCACCGCCACAATTTGCTCCATGCTCTATGTTTGCAAAGCAGTTTAAAATAGCAATTTTGATAGCAAGAGCATATTTTGCAGGAAAACTTGTTTTTTCACAAATTCTTACAAGTTCTCTTGCAGGAGCAATCCAGTTGTAATCAGATTTGCTATCTTCTAACACCCGTTCATAGAGCTGTTTAGCAGTTAGTGAATGTGTACCTCCATAATAATCTGTAACTACAAAAAAACTCATTATTCTACCTCCTATGATGTAAAAATTTTTATATGATAAAACTAAAAGCAGAGGTAATCCTCACACTATTTAGTGAATACAGGAAATAACTAATACATAAGATATTACTTAATGGTATTATTATAAAATAATTTTACATAAATGTCAAACATTACACATTTTTTATTTTTTTAGTATATATAGGAGGTGTTGCAAATGGCATTTCAAATTAAACCAAATAAAAAAGAAACAGAAAATAAATTAGATAATATGAAGAACAAAAAATAAATAAAAAACCGCTATTTCTAGCAGTTTTTCAAATTCTTGGTGCAGATGGCCGGAACAATTTTTATAGTTTTTTATGGTTTCTTTACATTCCAAGAAGTTTCTACAAAGGTTGTTATTAAGCCATTTCCGACCATTCTTGTATTTTTTGGTTTCAATCATATATTTATGATTTTTGTACCAAGCGTGTATATAGCGTGTACACTTTTTCGCTATACCGCATTTAAAATTTTAACTGCTTTTTCTTCTTCTTTTGGGTATAAATGTGAATAGGTATTCCAAGTTATTTCTACTTTTGTATGCCCTAATCTTCTTGCTACTTCTTGAATATTTATACCCATATTAGCAAGTAGAGAAGCATGAGAATGTCTAAAATCGTGTATTCTTATTGTTTTTACTTTTGCTAATTTTGAATAAAGAATGTTTTTTTGTTGTAGTGTAGTATCTCGTAAGCATTTTCCATCTCCTAAAATTCTACTATCTTCACTAAAATTAGATAATTGCATTTGTCTTTTTTTATGTTCGTTTAATATCTTTATTAAAGGAAGTGGCATTTGTAGAGTTCTTATAGAAGATTTGTTTTTAGGTGGTGTTTCTACATCACACTTATTTTTCAATTTCTGTGTTATACTATGCTTTACGCTTAAATAATTTCCGTTAATATCATTCCATCTTAAAGCATGTATTTCTCCTTTTCTTAAACCAGTATAATATGCAATATTAAAAAACACGTAAAAATTCCATTCATACATATTATTCTCTTTTAACTGCTTTTCTAATGCTTGTTTTTTTGCTATTTCAATGTACTTTTTAAATTCTTCGGGCGTATAAAAGTTTATTTCCTTTTTTGTAGCCAAAGCATCTTTAAAATTTCCGTACTTTTGCTAATTGATGTTTTGGTATGTATTCCATTCTAACCGCATAATTCAACATTGTTCTTAATTCTGTATAAACATTTCTTTTAGTCGCTAATGCTAAATTTCTTTCTTCCATAGATAACTTCCAATCTTGCAAAACTTGTGTTGACAATTTATCTATTCTAACATTTTCAAGAATAGGCAATATATAACGCTTAATCATATTATCACTTCTGTATAATGTTATTTCTCTAACTTCATATTTTTTTACAGAAATATATTCGTCATATAGTTGTTTAATTGTCATTTTCTTTATGGGTGTTTCATGTTGCACCTTAATTTCATTTTCTAATCGTCTTTCCAAATTTTTTGCAACATCTATTCCATAAACAGAACGAGTAATTTGCTTTTTTTGGCCATTATCTGCTACATAATTTATACGCACATGATATTTTTGTAAGCCATCTTTTTTTGTATTTCCAACCTTATATATAGGCATTTTTATAACCTCCTTAATATATAAGGCTTGTGATTGAATTACATTTATATACTACCATAAAAGAAATTCAAAAACAAGCCCCAATATTTTATAAACCTAACTTTTGCAATTTGTTTCTGCGTTTTTCTAAATCTTCAATATCAATTCCCCATGACTTATATGCACATTTTGTATTTACTTTATACATTCCATAACTACAAATATTTTCTTCAATCATCTGTTTTCTTGCAACTTTTTTTAATCTATTAATAGTAGATTTTGAATTTTTATTGAATAATTTTGCTATTTCTTTTGTACTTAATTCTGGGTAACGATAATATATACTAATTGCTGTATCAATGTTAGATATTTGAGGTATGTTCATCATTAACACTCTCCAATCTTATATTTTTTTGTTGATTCTTAAATTCATTAGTAACTCTTTCAGTATCTAGCAAGTAGCCTCTAAAATATTTACCATTATTTGTTACAAATAAACCAGTTTCACTTTTGCTAATTAAAGTATCTGCCTCATAATTACCTTTACCAAGTACAACTTCTGATAAAATTCTGTCTCCCGTTCTTCCACAAATTCTTACATCTAAGTTTGATTTTATTTGTCCTTTTAGTAAATCGCAATCTGGTCTTTGAGTACTTAAAATCAAGTGTATTCCCGCAGAACGCCCTCTTGTAGCGATTTTAGTTAAAATATTTTCAATTTTCTTTGCAATTTCTTTATTTTCTGTTATTGATAATTCTACAACTTCATCAAAAATATAAATAATACGACTTAAAGGTATATATGTTTTATTATAACTACACATTTTATTATTGTATTCATCTATGTTTTTACAATTCTCATAACTAAAAACTATTTGTCTTTTTTCTAGTTCATCATCTATTTCTTTTAAATCATTCAATGCATATTCCAATGTTTTTGAAACTTTACATTGTTCTAATTTATAGCCCTTTGTTAGCCAAGAATTTGTGATAATAGTAAGATTGTTCCAATTATTGAATTCTGTCTGTTTCGGATCACAAATTCTTAATGTATAACCCTTTTTCATTGCTTGATATATAAGACTATCTATTAATACTGATTTACCACTTCCAGTAATTCCTCCAATAAGTAAATGAGGCGTTTTACTAATATTAACTTCAATTTTTCCTCTTAAATTTTCTCCTAATGTAAATTTTGGACTTGTACAATCTAAATTATTATCATCTAACCTTATTATTTTAGGTAAATTGTATTTTGCACTTGCTGATAAAATTTTTATAGTATCTTTTCTATTTGGTATTTCTTCTATATCAATAAAGGTTCGATTAAATGATGATTGAAATTCTTCTTTAAATTCATCAGTCTTAAATTTGCTTTTGCCTATCCCATTCATATTCCAGTACCATACGGCAATTTTAAGGTTTAACCATAATCTATTTCTAAAAGTAAAATATGGTCTATTACCATCGTTTTTTATTGTATTAATTGTACAAATTTTCTTTTGCTTTAAGTCTTTCAATTTAAAATATTTCCATAATGCTAAAATCATAAATAATATTGTTAGTCCCTCAATTACATATAAAGGTATGTAGATATTCTTATGTAATTGATAAAAAGTTATATTTTTAATAAATTCGTGATTAAAGAAAGTATAACTTAATTCTTTATATTGATTTAATGTGAATATTCCTAATATAGTTGCTATTAAAACAACAATTTTCCAATTATAGCATAATTGATATATACTATAAGTTATTACTTTTATAATATTTTTTAATATTATTTTTATGGTTGATATTATTTTACTTTGCTTATACCAATTCTTAATTTTATTTATTTTCTTGTCTTCCATGATTAAAGACCTCCTTTTAATTCTTTTTGTTCATATTGTCCGTATATCTGTAAAATGTACAATATAATTTATTCTACGTAAAAATGCTCTGTAAACCTCGTAATGATGATATTGTTCTACCTCATATTGTTCAATAAGTGGTATATTTGAAATAATATATGCTTTTGTATAGCACGCTTGTTTATTAGTGTATCTCGCCGGTAGGGTAAGGGGGTAACAATCTAAAAAATTGTTCATACTTTGTATGCTAATTCCCGAATTAAATTCATCAAATACTATAATATCTTCGCCCTTATAACCGGTCAAAAGGGTTTTTATAGTCCGTTACTCTATATACATTTTCATAACCGATATTTTTCCATAACATATCTAGTTTTCCCGTAATCCGTGTTTTCCCGCCAAATATACCATACTTTAACATCACGCCTTATATTAGAGTTTTCATCTGCTTTTATTCTTTGGCGTATTCTTTCAAATCTATCTACATTGTAAGCTTCATTAGGGTATAATTCCATAAGTTCCGTATCTGTAAGTCCATCTTTAATTGCCATATAAACATCTGCAACTTCTGCTTTAATTCCTCTATGTTCAAATGGCATTTCTCCCCATTCTTCAAAAGTATTTGGTAAACTTGTTTCCTTTTTGTTCGTATTTAGCCATTTTCCGTTCTTTTCTTACATATTCTCGGTTTTGTTGTGAATTTCCAAAGGCTTGTTCAATATGTGCTTCTTTAAAATATTTCTTTATTTGACTAAAACGTACGGGGCTAGAAAAATTTATATATAAATGAATATGATGTTTTGTTCCCTTTTCTTCAGCAAAACAATAGTATCGAAGACTTTTAAAATTATTTTGTAATATTTCATTGATTTTTTCGTGGGTGTAACCTTTTTCAAAGGGTTGATTGATTGTTAAAAGGTACTTTCTATGTTGTGTATCTTTTTCTATGCTTTTTTCATTTTCTAACATATTTTTCCTCCTACATTTGCTACAATACTACAATTAAATGTAACAACTTACTTTTCTTACTCTCGTATGAATTATATTGATTTTGCTACAAAGCATAGGTAATACTATCTATGCTTTTTTACTGGCTTCGGCTTGCCCTTACGGACAAAGCCTACGCCATTCTAACCAATTATATTACTGCTTGTTGTTTAAATTAAGTTTAAGTTGCCCTTTTATTTGTTCATTGTCGCTTGTAGATACTAATTCAATGCTATCTGCTACACCTTTTATAGTTGCCTTACCATACTCAATCTTTGAAATAGTTAATTGCAAATTAGTAAACCTACAAAATGCCTTATCTCCACTTTTATATTGAGGAATAGGATTAAATCCTGCAACTTTGACTTCTAATTTTTCATCAAATATTTCTTTCTCTGGTATCTTTAATAATACATTAAAACGTGTTCCCGCAACTTCATCAGTTGTTCTTTTTGCAATTTCATCATATCTGTTATAAGTTTCCGCACTAGATAATTCATATATTTCTGCCTTTCCTAATAAATCATTAGATAATTTTAAATACTTGGTTTTCATATCCATGATAAATCACTTCTCCTTTTCTAAATTTATTTTTTATTAAATTTTCAATGTACATTGTTTCGGTTAACCTATATCTATTACAACATTTTTTTTGACTTTTGTATGCTAAATGATATTTAGCAATGAAAACTTTTTAGTCTCTATTTATACACATTTTTAAAATCATTAAATTAGAAAAATTTTAAAAAACACTTATTTAATCAATGTTAATAGCATTTAGCATTTTTATAAAAAAAATAAAAAAAAATATCACAATTTTTTAAAATTGTGATACGTTTCATTTAAAATATTGTATTTATTAATCTTCTTCCCACCATTTGTCATCATCATTACCTAACCAATGGACTTCATCTATATTTAACTCATTTAATATTTTATTACATTCTAAAAGTGTTTTTCCAGAACAATGTTCTATAAGATTATAATAAGCATAATGCACTCTATTTGTTAATATAAAAGTAATCTCTAAAAATCCCATCATATAAACTGCTCGTGCAAAATTAATTTTATATGTTATGCAAAATGCAACGAATTTTCTCATTGAAGGCCTTTTAGTTCCATTTTTCCAATATCTAAAAGTATTTCTATCAATATGAGTTTTATTTTGAAATTCAGTTTCTGTAATATGCCTTTCTTCAATCATTCTATTAAATATATCTGCAAATGTTACACTTTCTTTTTCATCTTTTTTAAAACATTTTTCAAAATCTCTAATCCAATTTTCGTTTTCTTGTAAAATATCATTCATTATTTTACACCTCATTCCTTATATAGTAGTCTTATAGAACTTTATAAATTCATTAACTAATTTGTCTAAATTATATGTTCCATCATATATTGCTTGTTTTGGATTATAAGATTTTTCATCTAGGAAATATAGTACTATATCTTTTTTATTTGTTATACATAGATGGGGACTAGGTATTTCTTTATTATCTACAATAACATCTTTCCAAAATTGAAATCTACCAAATTGTGTACGAGGATTTGCACTTTTAGTATTAATATCATTATAAAATAAATTAATTGAATAAAATTTTTCATTTTCTATATCTTCAATATTTATCCATATATAATTACGAAAATTTTTTATATTTCCTCTGCTAATTGTTAAACTAAATGTATTTTTTCCAAATTCTTCATCTAGTTTTTTCTTTAATTTCTCTTTTATTTCAATAGCAGTTTCATTAAGTACTTCATAAATAGTATAAAATGCATTACTTAATTTCTCTTGTAAATTTTCTTTCATTTTACATAGTCTCCTTTATATTTTATTTATTAACTTTTACTGCCCCTCTCCATAAAACTTTTTCTGCTCCATATCTTCCTAATGTTTCTTCGTGAATATATAATTTATCCCAATCTGCAAAGAATGTGGTAATATCTTTTTCATCAAAAAATCTTTTATATCTTCCATCTTCTGTTTCATATAGATGGTGTTCAATTTCTTTTCCTTCTTTAGCACCATAATTAATATCATTTATAGAATTAACTCTAAAAAATAATAAGCCATTAGGTCTTAAAACTCTTTTTATCTCATCTAATATTCCTAAAGTTTGTTGTTCTGTAAAATAATGTAATGATAAATCACTAATTATTATATCGGTTAAATTGTCTTCAAAAGGAAAGCCTTTACTCATATCAAAACATTCTGCTCTTTCTATCTCTGGAAAATTGTTTTTTATGTTCTCAATTGCATTTTTAGAATAATCACAAGGTATTACCTTTTTACCTCTTTCAATTAGGTATAATGTATCATTACCACTACCACAACCTAAATCTATAATTGGTGTCTTGCAATTTTTAATTGCTCTATCAAATAATTCTAACCAATCATCATATTTGATTTTTTCTCTTTCATAATGACTATGTATGCTATTCCACCTTTCATTTGCTTTTTCAATAGCATTTTGTTTTCTATCATCATCAAATTCCATTTTTAATCTCCAATCTTTATTCTATTTTATAATATATTATCATAAATTGCCTTAATTGTAAAATAAAAACGACTAGAATTTCTATATTCTTAATCGTTTTTTCTTAATTCAAACACAAGCCTTTTACTTTTTTATTTTTTATAAAGCGTGTACAGAGCGTGTATACTCAATTTAAAATATAAAAAAACCGCTATTTCTAGCAGTTTTTCAAATTATTGGTGCAGATGGCCGGAATCGAACCGGCACGGTTTATTCAACCGCAGGATTTTAAGAATTTTACGCACCTCATCTTTTACCATTAGATAACATCAATTAATCTCTTTTGATAACTAACCTATTTAGCTTCTCTGTAAGAGATTATAGCACAAGTATTGTTAAATATGCAAGAAAAAGCAAAAAATTTCTTTTCTAAATTTTTGAATTAAGTGTTAGAACTATGTTAGAACTTTTGATAGAATAACAGCCTAACTTATTATTGATATTTATAAATTTTTGAATCTATGGTATAATGCAAGAAAAAATAAAACTTTAGAAAGTTTTATAATAAAGGTGGTGCAATATATGCATGATAGAGTGAAGTTTTATTCTACATCAGATTACTCATCAGGCTTTCATCTTAGAAGAGTAAAAGAGATAGCAGATCAGTTTAATAGTAATGAAGTAGATTATGATGTGAATGAAATAATAGAATTTTATAATATAATAAAATTTATAGATATAAAGGCATATCTTATAACCTGGAAAGAACAAGACATAGAAATTATTCAAAAAGTCTGCAAAGAATATAAAAGAATTGTAGCTTGTTATATAAAAAGCATTGATGATAGTAATTTTGTAGAATTATATAATAAAGTTGACAGAATTTATAAAGATGATTTCTTCGAATTACTAGAAAAATATAAAGTATATGAAAGAGTATCAGAAACAACTTTTGATGAGCTATTACATAATGAAAAAGTGTGTATGCATTATATTTTAAGAAATAAAAAACTTGTTAATTACTATGGTAATACCATAAGAACTTGCCTATTGAATAATAGTAAATATGCTGAATTACTCTTAGATAAATATGAAATTGAACACTTAAACCAAAGGAATACTATTTACTTTCCAGAAGTGTTTACTTTAGAAGATAAAGAAACTTTAATATTAAATTACATTAAAGCACCCTTTGCAAATCTAAATTATCTAGGTATTATAAATAATATCCAAAGTACAAATGAATTAAAAATATCGGATAGAACAAGATTAGAATCTAAGAAAAGAACGAATGATGAAAATCGAAAATTCTTTGATGGAAAGTCTGGTATGAAATATGGCGTCGAAGTAAGTTTTGCAGAGAATCAAGAAGAACCTATCATAGAGCAAGAGGATAAAGGAATTATTAAGTGTTCATATTCAATGAAATGGATTAAAGATAATTTAGATTATAGTACATTATTAAATAATTTCATTTACTTATTTAATTTTGTTGATCTTCAAATGAGAATAACATTATTTAGTAAGAAAACTGAATTAGGTCTTTTTGAGAGTACACTCTCTACTAGATCAAAACATGCTTATAATATCGGTATTGGTTTTAACATAAAAAAAATGCTATCAGATTTACAAATGGTTAGTTATTACCAAAGACTTGAAGCACTGGATATAAGACTAGAAGAAGTTATAGAGTGGTTTTTTAAAGAGTATATTTTAGATGAATTTAAAATAAAAAACTATAAGATAAATCCACCTTCAGTAAGTTCTAAATATTTAGAAAAATGTAGAACGTTATTGCCTGAATTAGAATCCATAATAAAACAATATAACTTATATATAGAAGATGGATATATAGATCATGAATTATTGCAGATGTCTTCAAATCCTATACCATATAAAGATATAAAAAGTAAATTAGAAAAGAAATATATTTATCCAAATTATAAATCACAAGAATTTAATAATATAGATTATTACTTTTTTTCTGATCAATGTATGCTTTCATATAGAAAAGATGCAGATGATAAGTATAATTCTTTTTATGAACTATTGTTAAATGAAAATATCAGCATAGCAGATTATGAAGATTATAATAAAAGAGACATTGAGTATCTTTTAGAAAAAAATTATATACATATAGATTGCAATGAATTTATTAAAATAACTAACAATAAATTAATTACAATTCTTAAGGATTTACATGAAAATGAGGCTATTAATTATTGGAAATATCCAATTTCATATAGAAATGAACTTGATAAGTTAATAGATAAACAAATGGTTGAAGTTGAAAGTTCACTTTTATCTAGACCAGAACAAGATTATTTTAATTACTACCTAAATAAAAGCTCATTCAATAATTCTCTTGATTTAAGAAATATGTATGTTCATGGTACACAGTCTAATGATAGTGATAATGAAAATGTACACTATACTAATTATATAACATTTCTAAAGTTATTTGTATTAATTATTATAAAAATTAATGATGACTTATGTACTTATGATAATTTAAAATCTGATGATAGGAGTTAATTTATGAAAAGTATATATAACTATTTTCAATTTCCTGAGGTAGAAGAAGCACATAAAATTACAAAAGATATTGAGAAAATAAGAATACAAGTAAAATATGAAATACAAAATGATCCTTGTTATGGCGATGAGTTAGATTATTATGATAATGTTTTACCATGGATAAATGAATTTAACTTCACTATGTTAAACATAGAAATTCCATATATATTAGTTTGTAATTATTATAATAAAGGTATTCCAGAATATAGAGAAGTTGACCTTAATGAAAAAGAATATCAAGAAGGAGATTATATAAATAAGTATTATTTTAATTATTTTAGTAGAATTTGTTTGTTTGAAATAAAAAGTAATTTCGAAAGAACTATACATATAATTAGCAACTTATATAATCTGGGAATAAATCATTATGAGAAAGATATAATATCTCGTGTAATAAAATATTTAAGAACAAATGATAAGAAATTATATAAGTATTTGATAGATATACAATCAAATCCAGTTTATAAGGAAATGGAAAATTTAAGGAACCAGTTAACACATAGTTTTTCACCATTAAATACTAGATCACTTCCAGAATATCATAAAAGCGGATTAATATCTTATGGCGTTAGACAATCAAAATCAAGTACTGAAATAAAAAATGTAATAGAATCCAGTTTAAAATTATTAAAAGAATATGTTGATTTTCTAGGCAAGCATATAGAACAGTTTTACATAGAAAAATTTGATAGAAAATAAATTATACTCTCTCCAATTTAAAATCGCCACAAAGCGATTGTGAGGGCAAATTAAATAAGAATATTAGTGATAAAGTCCGTTTGTAGAATAAGAATCTACAAACGGGCTTTTTTGTCGTGCAAAGAGAAATGCAACACCTCTTAAAAAGTGTTTGGTGTGATGAGCCGATGCTATAAAGTTCATTCGTATTTGTATAAGCAGTCTAATTATACAAAGTG